>NZ_JACLCT010000015.1:0-98923 GCF_014218915.1 Chryseobacterium sp. C2(2020) | reverse complement strand
TTCCCGAACTGGATAAATGCATAGATGGCAAGGAAAACTAAATATAATTCAATATTTTAGCGTCGAGTTCACGTTAATTTAAAGTCAGCAAAAGACTAAGCAAAACAGAAACCGTATCAAAAATAATTCTCTGATGAAGTTTCTTCTGATGAAAAATATCAATTGATTTAAAATTGATTCCATCATTAATATTCTGTCTTCCTTTTAATATATAAGAATATCCGTTTCCTGTTAAGGTTTTTGCAAAGGAAACCGTTGTGGTATCTTCAGGTTCTTTTTCAATGAGATTTTGTGAAAAAGTATCAACAGCAATTTTAGCTTGAGGTATATTATCAGTCTTTTTATTGCAGCCTATCACTATCAGAACTACGAAAAGCACCGTTAATCTCATAATTCAAGACCATTATCTTTTAAATATTTATCAAAAATCTGCTGTCCGCTTCTGATGGAGTTTACTGCCCAACGGATTTTCATCCTTAAGAGTTTTTCTTCATTCAGTTTATAATCGATATCAGATTTTAATAATTTCTGCTTCAGTTCATACATACAAATAGAAGCTGCTACGGAAACATTAAAACTTCGGGTAAAACCATACATCGGAATTGCCAGCGTTTCGTCGGCAAAATCCAGAATTTCCTGAGAAACGCCTTCCATTTCCGTCCCGAAAACCAAAGCAATGGGTTCTGTAATTTCGTATTCGGGCAGCATTTTGGCATTATTTTCCAGAGAAACTGCAACAATTTTATAGCCTCTGTCTTTTATATTCTGAAAAGATTCCATGCTTCTCGGCATTTTTTCCACTTCCACCCATGTATCTGCGCCTTTTGTAACGCGAAGATTGGGTTCAAAACTGTATTCTTCCTGCAAAGCCACCACTTTATGAAAACCGCACGCTTCCACAGAACGTACAATTGCCGCTGCATTCCTGAACTGATAGACATCTTCCACCACCGGAAGAATAAAATCTGAACTTTCCGGCGCAAAATGCTCTATCTTCTGTAATCTTTCTTCCGTTAAAAACTGCTTTAAATACTCAAAAGTTTGCTGTAAATCTTTCATTCATTTTCAAATCTTTGCAAATTAACGTAAATTTGAGGAATCCTGCGAATGGAGGATCAAAATCTAAGAAAAGTCCTGTATGAAAAGAAAAGTCCTGTTGATTTATACCGGTGGAACCATCGGAATGGAGAAAGATTATGAAAGCGGAAGTCTCCGTGCATTTGATTTCGGAAATATTTTTGAAAAAATGCCCGAAATGAAGCTGATGGAATGCGAAGTTTTTGTACATCCTTTTGAAAAACCGCTGGACTCTTCCGACATGGGACCTGAAGAATGGAAAATTATCGCTCATTATATTCAGAAAAATTATCATCAGTTCGACGGATTTTTAATTCTGCATGGTACAGACACGATGTCTTACACCGCTTCTGCATTGAGTTTTATGCTGAAAGGATTGAAAAAACCGGTTATTTTAACGGGTTCACAGCTACCGATCGGGGATTTACGGACCGACGCGAAAGAAAATCTTCTCACGAGTCTGTATTATGCAAGTCTGTATGAAAATGACGAAGCGGTTATTCAGGAAGTAGCCATTTATTTTGAATATAAACTGTTGAGAGGAAACCGCACTTTGAAATATTCTGCAGAGTATTTTGATGCCTATGCAAGTCCAAACTACCCTATTCTCGGGCAATCCGGAGTACATTTAAATATTATCAAAGATAATCTTTACCGCTGTAATCCTGATACAGAATTTCATGTAGACGATCATATTTCTGAAGATATTATTTTCTGGAGAATTTTTCCGGGCATGAACCTGAATCATTTTAAAGAAATTCCAAAAATGAAGGTTCTTATTCTTCAGGTTTTTGGTTCGGGAACCATTTTCAGCAGCGAAAAAACGGTGGAAACTTTGCAGCAGATCCGAGATAACGGGACTGAAATCGTGGTGGTAAGTCAGTGTATTTCAGGAGGAATATCGTTCGGAAAATACGAAAACAGCAATATTTTCTCAAGAATCGGAGCCATCAGCGGAACGGATATTACGGCGGAAAGCGCAATTACCAAAGCAATGCATTTGATAGACAACCCAAATTACACAGGAAACTTCGCAGAAAACTTCGCCAAAAGCCTTTGTGGAGAAATTTCCGGATAAATTTGCATTTTGAGTTTGCAGATTCCGGAAAATAGTCTATTTTTGCAATCTCAAATACAAAGAGAGGTGTCCGAGTGGTTGAAGGAGCTACCCTGGAAAGGTAGTATACGGGTAACTGTATCGAGGGTTCGAATCCCTTCCTCTCTGCAAAAGTCCCTGTAAGTAATTCACCTACAGGGGTTTGCGTTTTTAGGTGCCAATACAGGTGCTAATGATTATAATTCTTCAACATCAATAACATTCTCAGCTCCGAACCAATTTTTAATATTTTGTAAAGCAATATCATCTATTTTTGATAACATCAGTACAACTAAATTTTCCTTAGCTCTCGAACATTCAACATAAAATAAATTCCGTGTACGTAATTTCCGCTCAGACTTTTCTTCTGAATCATTAAAAAATTTATTAAAATTATATTCTTGTTTCCATTCTGTATCATCAATTACAGTTAAGACGTTTCGATATTCATCTCCCTTAGTTCCATGCTTTGTTGAAAATACCGTTTCATTTTGTATATGTTTCCAGAAATTCAAAATTTCTCTATAAGAAAGACTTATGAAATCCTCATAAAATTTTTTATCTTTCTCTATTCTCTCTTTGATATCTTCCTCTAATCCCTCTAAGTTTTGATTTATTCTTTTTAAATATTCATTCAAAGAATTTGATGAAATTATTTCTTTTCCCAGTATAATATCTAAAACTTCTTTTATTGTTTTTTTATCTCGATTAGCATTTAAATCATCCAAAATTTCAGATATTATTTTTTTCTTTGAATGAATAAATTCGTATAGAAAAGTACCGTTTTTTCGAATAAATCTGATAACCTCATTATGATTTTTCTGCTTCCAATAAAGCATTAAATGTTCTAATCCAACCATTCTTTCTTGGGAGTTTTTTTTGTCGATATACCCTGCAAGAACTCTTACAAGAATATGATTCCTATCTAAAAGCCTTTCTTTAACAGATTGTCCAAAACGCTGAGAAAACAATCTGTAAAGATTAGAAAAACCTGCCCTTTCAGCAATACGGCTATTTGCTAACACAAGAATTTTATCAGATTCAGCATCGCTGAAAACCCAACCTTCCGTCATCAGTTTTCTAACAACTTTATCATAGAAATCATTTTTATGACTTTTTAATGAGTTCTCAAATTCAGCAACTTTTTGTTTAGCTTCTTTTTCTGGATGATTTGCCCAATAGATAAACCTAACAGTACCTTCTATATCCTTTTGAGGTTTCTGCTCTATATTTGTTCTAAAGCTGTTTAATAATTTTACGATTTGCTTTGACGACCTATAATTTTCTTCTTTTTTGATTAAGGTCAAAACTGCATTTTCTCCCCCATAATACTTTTCCAAACTCCCAACCCCTGTATCATATATTTTTTGATGAGAATCTCCGTAAAAACCTAACACTACACTTTGTTCATTACGTTCTAATAAGAAATCAATTAAAGTCTGTATTGTGTCCAAAGATGTATCTTGATATTCATCTATAAAAATATACGGATGTTTCTGTGCTACAATAGACGTTAATAAAGTGTAGTTTTCAAAAAACATTCTACTTAGTTCTATCACATCATCATGATGCAATTCTCCTTTTTCAAAATCACGAAAGGAAGAATCATTATAAAACACATTTTCAATATTTTCAACTCTATCTTCTAAACTCTGTATATACTTCGACTCTTTTCCTTTATCGACATCTTTTTGGTATCTTATTTCATTTAATTTGCACAACTCAATTTTAAGTTGTTTTTGAAACTGCTTAATTGATTGCCATAAAAATTCATGAATTGTAAAAACATTTACAAGTTCATTATATTCAATACGCTTGATAATCTCATTTTTAGCCACATTTGTATAAGTAATACAAATTATTTTCTGCTTACTTTTTATGAGGTCTTCCCCTTTATTTTCTATTAAGTATCTCAATGTCTGAATTAAGGCGTATGTTTTCCCTGAACCTGCACCAGCCTCAACCACATAACTTTTTTTATCTTCTATACAAGATACTATTTCTTCAAATGCTCCCAAACTATTCTGCAATTCCAGGTTTTATTTCATCATTTTTTGCCAACCATTCCAAGCCTTCTTTAATATATTTTGGAACATTCCATTCTATAGTAGTTCCTTTTTCATCAAAAGTCATTAAATCAAATGTGAAAACAGTTTTCTGTTTTGAAGACGGGTCTACATCAGATTGATTTTTATCTGTATCCATATAGATTAAGTCATCTAAGTTTCTAAGTTTTTTGTATGAGAAACAATTACAAACATCTACTTCATATTCTGCTCCATTTTCATCTTTACACTTATATTTAGATTTGAAAAATGCTTGGTTGCAATTAATAATCGCATTTTCTAAACTTCTTGCAACAAATTTATTATTATCCTCAGCTATTTGATATGCAACCCTTATTATTTTAGAATCATCTAATTTTTCTTCTGATTCCAATGCTAATAAATCTCCGATTTTTTCTTTATTCGGTAACCATGTAGATAAGGTAGAATTACTCGTTTTTGCATTTGGTTTTAAAACATGACAACTTGTATTTGCTGTTTCATCAACAGAATCAATATCCGTAACAATTAGAACTTTTGTATTTAAAAATTTGAAAAATTCTTTAAACTTATGAGTATAAGCTCCTCCCACCTCAATAATAGATACATATTCGTTTTCGAGTTCTTTGGCTACTTTTTTTATAAATAAAGGCATTAATAATTTTTCTGTAATCCCTTCAACCATAATTACTTTGTCAGCAAAAAACAAATCACATTTATTTAAGTTCAGATATTGTTTTAAAAATCTAAAAGTATCTTTATCTGTCTCTTTATACTTGAATTCGTTGAAGTCTTTTACCTCAACAGTAGTTTTTGTGTTTTTACTAAAATAGCGAATTCTTTCAAAACTACGATTTATGTTCAATCCTGCCTCTGCAATCATATGGGAAGAATGTGTACTAATTATTATCTGAACTTGAACTTTATCCTCTTCTAATGCTTTTGCTATTGTTTCCCGAATTTGTTCAATAAAAACTTGTTGCATTTGAGGATGAAGATGTGCTTCCGGCTCCTCAATTAAAATCGTTAACACTTCGACTGCATTATTTGCCTTATTCTTTTTAAAATTTTCAATAAATGAAACTATTTTCAACACTAAATAAATTAGATTGCTATAACCTAAACCATTGTAATTTTCAGGCAGTTCTATGCCTCCGTTTTTGTAGAAATATTTAATATTATTCTTTAAAATATTTTCCGGCTCAAATTTAGATTTCAAAATTATTTCCGGAATATTAATGTCTTTATCTACTCCAAATGAACTGAGTTTTGTTAAAACTGTTTTTAAAACCTTTTCATACTTATCATCCAAATCTTTAGACGCACCAGCTAGTGTATTCTTTAAGCTTTCAACATCATCATTATTATCTGAATTTAAAGTTTTGTAATAATCAGAAAAACCAATAGCCAAAGACCTATTGTTATCTGTTTTTGTATCATCCAATTTTCTGGAAGCCTGAATAGTCTCGAAACACAACACTTTTGATATTCTACTTAAAACATTATCTTCTATCAAATTATCCCCACCAAAAACACGAGTAACATAATAAGTCGTTATATTTTCATTCAGCCATTCAACTATCTTTAGGTCTTGATTTGTTCTGTTATGAAAAGTTTTTAAAAGATTGATTGTATCGTTAGGCTCATACTTAAATATTATAGTTGCTTCAGTCTTGGAATCATCTAAATCAGATATGAAATCACTTATATTTATCAAAGAATCTTTGACTTTATCATACTCAACCTTTATTCCTAAAGTAATTCTTGGAATATCTGCTATAATTTCTTTTTCCAATCTATCCCTTTCGATTGCATCTTCCTCATCCAGTAAGTCATCTTTAAATTTTTGATAACAATCTTCAAAGATACAGTGACTGTTTTGAGAAAAGTCGTGGAAAGAAATTTTATTAGTTCCTCCCATAAATAAATTAATGACTTCAAAAAGTGATGTTTTTCCGGTATTATTTTTTCCAACAATCAAAGTAATATCATCTTCAATATTTATAGTAATTTCATCTAATAAGCGAAAATTGGTAATGGAAAGTTGAGTTATTTTCATAAGTTTAGAATTTTGGGACAATTGATACTTTATGTGTTATCAAAATAATATTTTCTCACAATGTTCAACAGCTTCAGGGCAATTTATAACAATACCCGACTCTACTGCTCTTTCGGAGAACCATACTAATCTATGCTCTTGTTGGTGTTCGTATTTTTTATATTTTGTGAATATTTCAATTCCCGTTGTAATTTGTAATATTTTATGCTGAATTTCTGCAGGATTTTTAAAATTTATATTTTGAAAAATCTTATTTTTCTCTTCTTTAAGGATATGTGCTTTAGAATCATCATAAATGCAGTCTCCTTCAACTCCCGTTAAAACAAAAGGTAATTTTCGTGCAATCTCAATTGCAAATAGAGCCGGATTATTAATTTTAATAGCTCCTACACCATTAAAATCCTTTATTACGTCTTCGGTCAAGTTATTTGTAGCACATAAAATGAACGCATTAACTCCACCTTCATATACAATAAAATTTCCATCTCCTTTTTCTGTAAATCCACCGACCAATGCATCTCCCTCACTAGAATCTCCTTGCATTTCATCTTTATAATTTTTGAAGTTGTTAAAACATGAAATGAATAAATTCCCTTTCTCAAAAAAATCATTCAAATATACCTCATTACTTAAAATCCTATAGATAGGTTTTATTCTATATCCCCATGTAATTGGGTAGGAAGAAACATTCTGCATAAATTCTATCATATTATTAATTTTATATATACTTACATCTGTAAATCTCCTCCCGAAACAAAATTTACCTCAAATCTTTTTGCATACTCTCTTAATTTAGCTTTTCGTTTTTCAATAAAATTTATTTCATTTTGAAAACCTAAGCCGTTTTGATAATGAGCATCAAATATATCTGACATTTTAATATCAGTAGTAACGGTTTCTTCTTTATCAGCTAATTTCTTAAACATTGTAGGTGAGGTCAAGAACCAACCGCACATTTCAAGCTCATCACCACAAATCAATCGTTCGTGAAAGGCTTCCCGATAGTCGAGATAAGTAAAAAAAGTATTTATTGATGATTCATTTTTTATTTTTAACAATGTCAATAAAAAAATTTCTAAATCATCAATACATACTGACCATGGGTACAAATCTTCTTTATCTTTAATTAACAGTTCCTCTAAATTGGTTTGTATTCCCCCATATTTATATTGAGTTACAATAATAGAGTAAATGTTTTTAATTTTTTGAGGTCTGACTTCAAATAATTCCTTAGATGTTTTTATATCATAAATTTTGAAGTCTTTTCCTTCTCCAATCTTCTTTTCTAATCTTCTACATTGGTCATAGGCTTTTTGAATTCCACCTTTAAAGTCACTCCTTATTTTATCAAAAGCCTTTATAGGATTTCTCAAAGGAGCTCTGAATTTAAAATCTTTAATTTCAATTATTAGAAAAGTACCTTTATAAAATATTGCTAAGTCTTGTTCAGCCTTATTAGCCTTATCAAAATAGAATGAAGTAAAAAATCTGGCATCATCTTTAAAGGAATGTTTAAAAACTTCTAAACACTTTTTTTCTAACATTTTATTTTTAAATTGAGTGTATTTTTCCTTTTTAATTTCGGATAGCTTTAAATTAATTCTGTTATAAAAAGCTTCTAGCAAGAACTTACCATTCGAAAAAAGTATTTCATTATCATTCAATTTTATTAAAGGGGTTTCAAAATACTGGCGGTTATCTGCGTAATAAACAGTTTGATTCTTTATTTTACTTTCATCATATTTAAAAAAAGCGATTAAGTTATCAATTACGGAATCAGGTAAATTTATCGAAACTAAATCTTTCTTTGTAAGTATAAAAATATATCCCGGTTTCATCATAAACCCTATCATATTTTCCAATTCAGGTTGAGTAGCCCAATCCCTCGGGTCAGACAATCCTCTATCAATAAAAGCAGATGTTAATTCTTGCCATTTTTCAGGGTGTTGATGATAATAAAGGCATTTATCCGCTTTTTCCTGAAGTATATTATTTACACAAACACAAAAGGTAATAAGATCTAAAACTCGAAATCCATATTCTCGAAAAATATCATCATCAAATCTTGAAAAATTTGATTGAATTCTATGTATAGTTTGCTCATCAAAAGACAGTTGTCCGTTTGCGTAATACTCAAAAAATGATTTTAGCGAAACACTAATTTTATCAAGCTGAAAGTTCTCAGTAATATCTTCTTCAAAAAAGCCAATCTCACCGAAATAGGTCATTTCTATTTCATCTAAAAACTTAATAATATTTTTCCAATCATTTTCATTTGGCATATCTTCTGTTTCCAAATGTTCTTGGGAAAAATACAAATCAATTAAATATGCAAATTGTTTAATTGGTGATTTTAAAACTTTAAATTCATCTAAAGAATCTCTAAACTGAATGAAATTCTTCATTTGCAAAACGAAGGGAAGAAATGTTTCTTTTCTAATATTGTATAAAATTGATAGTATATCATTAATAATTTCTTCTTGAGTTCTTCTAGTTTCTCGATATTTAAATAATGAATCTAAATTCCTTTGTAATTCTTGTTTAATTTTAGTATTTATAGCCATTATTATGTTATAGTTTAAGTTTTGCTATACAAAAACACTATTAAATTCAGGGTATTTAGAACTGATAATCTTTGTATTGTAAAGTGATTAAAATTATGAAAATAAAAATCAATACTATTACGGTTTCCCATAAACCGTAAAACGTAATAGCTCCCTTTTAGGAGCTATTACTCTGAGTATAATATGAATGAATGTTTATAAATCATATTCCGGAAATCATTTCTTCAAAATTTACGAATTAGGACGGCTAATTTCCCAGTTCCAGTTGGTTTTTTACAAGGTTATAGTAATCTGTTTTTCTGTTAACCAGGCTTTGATGATTGCCTTGCTCTACAATTTTTCCGTTCTTCAAAACAATGATTTGGTCGGCATTTTTTACGGTGCTTAATCTATGGGCAACAATAATTACCGTTTTACCTTTAAAAAATGATTGTAAATTATCGTGTATTATTTTTTCATTTTCCGCATCCAAGGCAGAAGTAGCTTCGTCAAAAAAAATATAATGAGGGTTTTTATATACAGCCCGGGCTATCAGTATGCGTTGTTTTTGTCCACCTGAAATTCCATTTCCTGAAGCTCCGACTTTAGTATTTAGACCTAAAGGGAGTTCTTCAACAAATGATTTAATATTGGCAGTCTGTAATGCCTTTTCAAGTTTAATATAATCCACATCTTCATCATTTGTAGCAATATTTCTTTCAATGGTATCAGAAAAAATAAAACCATCCTGCATCACAACCCCGCAATTTTTTCTCAAATCAAGTGGTGATATATCAGTAATATTAAGATGGTTAAAATTAATTTCTCCGGAAACTGGCTCATAAAATTTTAAAAGCATTTTCATCAAGGTTGTTTTTCCACTTCCACTGGCTCCAACAATTGCCGTTACTTTTCCTTCTGGGATAAACAGATTAATGTCTTTTAAAACATAAGGTGATTGAGGACCTTCATACTGGAATGAAACGTCTTTGAAGTAAATTCCTTTTTCGATGCCGTTTTGTTCAGTATATTTTTTACTTAATAATGGTAATTGGTTTTCCTGTTCCTCTTCGGGATGATTCTGTACTTCGTTCAATCTTGATAAGCTAAGCTTTGCATCCTGCAATGAACGAAAAAATGAAATTAACTGACTTACAGGAGAATTCATTTGTCCGATAATGTAGGAAACACTCAATAATGCTCCCAATGTCATATGTCCTTTTACAACAAATGAAGCTGCAAGGAAGGTTACCACAATATTTTTTAGTTGATTGATGAAATCAAAGCCTGAGAGTTGTATCTGGTCGAGTTTCAAAATACGGATATTGATTTTGAAAAGTTTTTGCTGAATCTGTTCCCATTCTCTACGTTTAAAGTCTTCAAATTGGTTCAGTTTCATTTCGGAAACGCCATTGATAATTTCGTATATGGATTCCTGATTTTCACTTCGTTGCTGGAAACGGAAATAATCCAGTATTTTTCTTTTTTTCATCCAATAGAGCGACCAGACCACAGATACTATGGTCAAAATTATATAAACTGCCAATATCCTGAAATCATAATACCACAGCACCCCAAAGAATACAGAAAAAGTAATAATAGAAAATAACGTCAAAAGGCTTTGCGAAGTAAGGAAAGTCTCAATGCGTTCGTGGTCTTGGATACGCTGGTTAAAGTCTCCCATCAACTTGGTATCAAAGAATTTTATCGGGAGTTTTAATAGTTTTTTCAGAAAATCGGAAATAATCTGGATGTTAATTTTTGTGCCAACAACAAGCATAATCCAATTTCGGAATATACCGAAAATAATATTTCCAAAGAAAAATGCCAGTTGGGCTAATAATATATAGGAAATAACAGATAAGTCCTTTTTACTAACTCCTTCGTCTATTAATTTTTGTGTGAGAATGGGAAAAATTAAAGTGGTAAGTGTTCCCAATAATAACAGAATAAACAACTGAAGCATCTGAGTTCTGTAGGGCTTCAGATACTTTAGTAAATATTTTATGGAAAGCTTTTCCTCTTGCGGTGGTGTTTGCTTATAAAAATCTTCTGTAGGTTCTAAAAAAAGTGCAACCCCTTTTTCTCCATCTGAAAGCCAAGATTTTTTGAATTTTTCCTCGGAAAGAGAAACAAAACCGTGTCCCGGGTCTGCAATTTTATATATCAGTTTTCCAGTAAAAATATTTTTATTGATTTTGTAAAGCACTACAAAATGATTTTGGTTCCAATGCAAAATGCAGGGCAAAAAATCTTTTTGGAAATTTTCCGGTTTTAGTTTGGCTGCAATGGTTTTGAAACCTATTTTATCTGCCGCTTCACTTATCCCCAACAATGATACACCTTCTCTCGTGATAAAACTTTTATCCCGAAGATATTGCAGACCGAAGTCTTTGCCATAATGTGAAGACACCATAGCCAAACAAGCGGGACCACAATCCATTTGGTCGTGTTGGGCAAAAAAAATCATAAAACTTCCATTAATTCAGTATTTGACAAATTACCTAAGAAATTGTCTAACAACATTTTTTTCTTTTTGTTTTCATCAAAATCATATACGCAATATTCTTCTTTACTTTCTACCGCAAGCTGAGAACATCCACTTCCACATATAGGAAGGTAACTGCATTTAAGGCAGGGAGGATTTTTATATTTACTTTCTAATCTTACTTCATGTTTATAATTCCAAATCAGATCCCCTGATTCTCCTAGAACTCCTTCAGAATTCTCTTCTGTAAAATCTCTTGCAGTACATTTGTATAAATTACCATCATAGTTTATGTTAACCATATTTTTTCTATCCGCATAACACATTTTTCTAAACGTATTAAGATTTAGTGACTGTACAAAAAAGCCTTCCATTCTAAAATAATCCATATATTCAACAAGGATATTATCCGCTAACTTCTTTTCGTTTTGCCATACATCATGAAAATCGAACATTATAAACTGTCTATTTTTAACATCCGTAAAATCTTTAGCTATCTTTTCAAGTCCGTCTAGTGTTTCAGATGAGCAGTTTATTCGGACATTTACTAATATTTCATTTTCCACTAACAGTTTTATATTTTTCACTATCTCATCATATGACCCCCTTTTTTCAGAAACGAAACGAAC
The DNA here is from genome assembly GCF_014218915.1 of Chryseobacterium sp. C2(2020). Taxonomy (NCBI): domain Bacteria; kingdom Pseudomonadati; phylum Bacteroidota; class Flavobacteriia; order Flavobacteriales; family Weeksellaceae; genus Chryseobacterium; species Chryseobacterium sp. C2(2020). The sequence goes on along the minus strand of NZ_JACLCT010000015.1, from coordinate 86,986 downwards.
TTTATCGTGTCGTTCTTTGTGTCCATCCAAAGTTATCTGAAACGCGTTAACATTATATTTTTTACAAGCTTCAATAACTTTATTGTTTATTAGTAACCCATTACTCGTAAATACACTGTTGAATTTTACATTATTGTCTGTAAAAAGATTATATGCGTAACCAAGAATCTGTTCAACAATAGAATCAAAATATAATAAAGGTTCTCCACCAAACCAATTTAACTGAAATGTTTTCAAAGAATGATTATCTTTTACGATACTATTAAATAATAACTGTATTTTCTTTATTGTCTTTTCATCTAATCTTGACTTTTTTATATGAGTTTCATAACAATACCAGCATTTAAAATTGCAATTCATAGTAGGATTAATGTGCACTTCAAAATGAGAGTCGTCGTAGGTGAGGTCATGAAATTCTTTAAGTAGGTCTTGTAATTCATTTTTTTCATTGTCTACCAAGAAACCTTCATTTAAGAGGGCATCATAAAAATCTTTATGTATTTCTTGTAAATATTCTAAATTATTCTCATTTACAGCAGCATTTAATAAATCATATAAATCTTGTTCTAACAACAAAAAATTACTTGTTACTCCATTGTGTAATATGTAATAATTATCATAAAATACATAATTATTATACCTGCTAAATTTTACATTTTTCATAAATCTCCGTTTTATTTGTTTAATTAAGATGGATATTGTGAGACAAGTTTTAAATAGGGAGACAATCATGTCTCCCTATTTTGGGTATTAATTAAAAACTAACAAATACACCAAGAACCATTTGCTCCTGCACCCTCTTTGGGTATTAGAGTTACAGAAGAAAAACCTCCTTTAAGCTGCCCTTTTTGTGTAGCAGAAAGGGTACTCACTTTTTTAGCTAAAGCTTTGAAACTTTGCTTTTGAGCTTCTTTTTTCATTTCTCTAATTTTTTAAGTTAGCAAATACAGTCCTTTCCGTTTGCTCCTACACCTTGTGTTGGTGTTAGACTCACAGAAGAGAACCCCCCTCTCAATTGCCCCTTTTCTGTTGTAGAAAGGGTGCTCACTTTTTTAGCTAAAGCTTTGAAACTTTGCTTTTGAAAACTTTTTTTCATTTTCTTAAAAATTTTAATTAAACATTAAATTAATACACTCTATTTTTAACAAATACAGTCTCTTCCATTAGTTCCAGCACCATCACAAATACAATCTGAACCATTAGCTTTAATGATTTTGATAGATTGTAATTTTACCGATGTAAAACCTCCTTTTAAGTTCCCTTTGTCATTTGACGAAAGAACAATTATTTTTTTAGCTAAAGCCTGAAACTTTTCATTTTGAAATTGTTTTTCCATTTTGATTTTTTTATATTATTAATTATAATTGAATTCACAGTCACAACTAGACCCATTGGTTCCTGATGGTCCAGAGCACCAACATTGATAACCATTAGCTTTCACGTTTTTAATAGATTGCAATTTTACCGATGCAAAACCACCCTTTAAATTTCCTTTGTCATTTGACGAAAGAACAATTATTTTTTTAGCTAAAGCCTGAAACTTCTTGATTTGAAAGCTTTTTTTCATTTCTATTAAAATTTAAATATTAAACATTCTAAAATTATATATGAAATTGCGCAATACACATTAAAATGTTGCAGCTGGTGCTGTCCTGTTGTTTATCTTCTTTTGTATGTCAAGTTTTTTACCTGTTGAAAAATCATAACTTAGACCTAGGATAAACATAGATTTATTGTTGTAAATTTTTCTATGATTTGTATAATTTACTATGCTTTCATCAAGACTTTTCGTCATGTACACAGAAGGCGTTCCTATGAAGTACATCCCTGTAGTAAACGTCCAATTTTTAAATCTATAATTTGCAAATATGTGATTTGAGTTTTCATTCCTTACTAGAAATGCACCACTAAGTGAAAATACCGGAATATTAAATTGATATTCTACAGCAAAAGATTTGTATTCTGATGAGACACTAAAAAAATTATCGATAAATTGGTTTTTTATTGTTTTCCCTGACTTGGTTCTAATAATTTCTGAAGTAGGCTTTACTTCCGCTTTTAGAACTAAATAATCATTCCCAAAAGGTTTAACAGAGCCTACTATTTGAATAAAATACTGTTCACTATTTTTAGCATTTTCATATGTTAAAGCGTAACCGTTGATTGAATTATCCGCAACAAAATATTGATTTACAACTTTATTAATATAGATATATGAAAGAGTTGTGGTTAAATCAAAGTATTTATCTTTTAATGAATACATTACATTATTATTCCAAATATTTTGTGGTTCCAAATAAGGATTGCCACGTTGAACAATATTTGGAACAAGCTGTACTACGTTACTACTTAACGCTGTACTGGAAGGGCTCTGAGATTTATAATCGCTGGTAATACGTAAACTATGATGATTATTTAGTTGATACCCTAAAATTATTTTTGGTACTATATTCCATTCATTAATCCTGTTTTCAGCACTTTCATTAAAAATATTCACTAAGCCTAAGCTTAGACGATACATTAATTTTTCTTTTTTTCCTGAAAATTCTGTATAAACGTATTGGTCTCTATAATTTACTTTGTAATTTGAGTAGCCTGCCAAATTTTTTAAACTATTTGATATAGAATTAGTTGAAATTCTATATCCTGAATTTAACTTACCTATTCCAAAATTGTGAATGTGGGATAACTCTCCTATGAAACCATTTTGTTTTACTTTTAGATTCATTTCATTATTAAAAACATCTTGGCCAGAAGCAATAATCCATTCTTTATCAAACTGGTAAGAATCTGTATTATAATGAGAAGTAATAATATTAATATTGACTTCATCTTTTTTTCCTAAATTATTAGAAAAATACAAGTCTAAGACTGGATTAACATAATGTGAAGAAGAGTTGTGAATTGTTCCATCCACTGTTTCACCATTCCCTTGGCTAAAATTACTTTGACCATTGCCTTTCACAAAATTGCTTGAAATATTGAAATTTACTTTCGCTTGAAAAGTATATTTATCTGGTACCACATTCGCATAACGTAAGGTGATATATTGATTTGTATAGCCAAAATGGTCTTTTTGTATTTCGTCCGAAACAAATTGCTTTTCATTCAAAAAGTACTCATACTTTTTTTTAACAATTCTATTGTTGTAATCCCGAAAATTAATTGCGTATTCGGCTCCTAAATTATTTTTACCTTTTGTATAATTGGCATACCCGGAACCATTAATAAAACCTGTGTTTAATGCGGAACTTACATCAGTTCCAAAAACATATCCAGTTTCGGGATTTCGTGTAATAATATTTACAACCGTATCGGCTCTTGTAGCCCACCTTGTTGGTGGAATATCATAATATTCAACTTTAACTACATCATTTGGTGCAATACTACGAATCTGCATATCACTTGCTTCAACTCCGTTTACTAGAAATAGTGTTATCCCTCCCTTTGTACTCACTATAGTATTCGATATCGGGTCAAGCTTTAATTCCGGCAAGGTTCGTATTAGGTCTTTTGCATATCTTGCTTTTTCCAACGATTCTTTACCAAACGTATAAATAGCACGGTCGGCATATTGTTTCTTTTTTTGAGATTTTAAAATAACCTCCTCAATTTCTTTAGTATTCAAAGTATCACCTTTTTTCTCAAGAGAACTATCTGTTGAATTTTGACCGAACGAGTGGATGCCTATAAAAAATAAAGCTGATATGTACAGATATGTCTTATTTTTTTTCATTGTCAAATTATTTCTTGCTAATCTACTCATTCAAACTTTTCCATTACCACTTGATTCCATCATTCTTCGGAGGTGGGTCGCTTTCTTGTGCCTCTAACGAACTAGATTCATTGGAACTGTTTGAATTAATCCCTACAGAATCTTTTTTTACTTTTGCAGATATTGACTGATTTTGTATTTCATCAGGAGTTGTTGTTAATTCTTCTGCTTCTCTACAGCTGATTACTGAAACAAATACAGCAACTGCTGATACCCAAGAGATAAACTTTTTCATAATATTATTGTTTTTGAAGTTTATCCCGGCGCCGGGAGATTTATTGGTTGAATTCTTTTGCTAAATTATTTGTGTAAAATGGGGTTTCCTAAAAAAGCAGGTCTTGAAATGGAAATTGACAGATAACGACGTCATAAAAAAGAAATTAGGACAAGTATTTGATTGACAACTAATGATTTAAATTTTATTTATATGAATTATAAATAATTTGCAATGAATGAATTTTGGGCTGTTTTGTTTAAATTTGTACTTATAAACTAATAATTTTTGATAAAAGTGTTATATAGAAAAATACTTTTTTGTTTTCTTTACCTATCTTTGTTTTTTTCTTTCGGAAAAATACAAGGTCAACAGAGTTTTGAGGATATCCGAAGTACCTATGATAAAAAGGAAGAAAATGATATAACTGCCTTAAAAGACATCAACCTCTATCTTCAAAAAGCAAAACTCGAAAATAATTTAGTTGAACAAATAGAAGGATATAGAGATGCTGCTTTTTACTCTAAAGATAAGAGCCTAAAAATAAAATATGCGGATAGTGCCATCGTTACTGCGCATAAAACAGATGATAAAGAACTTATTTCTACGGTTTACCTGCTGAAAGGAAGTTTGTACTATTTCTATTATAAAAATTACCAATCTGCCCTAGTAGAATATTTAAAAGCCTATCAATATTCTAAAGACAGCAAGGATGATTATCTTAAATATAAGATTATCTATCAAATGGGGTTAGTGAAAAGCTATCTGGGATATTACGATGAAGGCATTGAACACTTTAAGGAATGCATTTCTTATTTTGAGCCCAAATCAAAAGAAAAATTAGAGCCTGGCGCAATACGCAATGTGGAAAGAGGTTACCTTAATAGCTTACACCAAATGGCTGTATGCTACAGAAATATAAAAGACTACAAGAGAGCTGATTCAATTATTAATGCAGGACTTCGTTTTTCAAAAATTAATGAATTTCCTTCTGAAAAAGCTTATCTAACAAAATGTAAAGGAATTTCGGAATATCACTATAAAAATTATAATTCCTCCATTAAACTTCTACAAAAAAGCTTGCCAATTCTCAATAAAGATGATGATTTCTATTGGTCTTCTGTCTCAGATTTCTACATAGGAAAGAGCTATTTAGGATTGGGAAAAGAAGATTTGGCAATAAAACAATTTGAGAAAGTAGATTCTATTTTTCAGAAAAGACAATTTATTGTTCCTGAACTTCTTGAAAATTATAATTTTCTAATAAAGTATTACCAAAATAAAAAGAATTCAGAAAAAGAACTGGAATATTCAAAAAAACTTCTGAAAGCGGATAGCATTCTTAACAGAGATTTTAAATTTTTGTCTGAAAAAATCCATAAAGACTACGATAAAGAAATCTTAGAAGAATCGAAAACTAGATTAGAAGCTCGTAATAAATGGGGATTTGGTACAATAGCAATACTTATTACAGTATTACTTATAGTTGCTTTATTAGCTTGGAAATTTTATAAAAATGGAAAACAGATAAAATTAAAATATCTCGAACTAGAAGATAAGCTAAAACAGCAAAATAAGCCTTCTTCATTACCATATGAAAGTATTTCCAACTATGGAAAATCTGTATTAAGTGAAGATGTATTTATTGATTTACAAAATAAATTAAAAGAATTTGAGGCAGGTGATAGTTTTAAAGAAAACGGTTTAACAATTGATAAACTGGCAAATACTTTAGGTAGTAATAAATCTTATCTTTCCCAGTATATTAATGATGTCAAAGGAATGAATTTCAGCAAATATATTTCTACGCTTCGTATCGATTATATTACCAAATTAATGTATGAAGACACACATTATCTGCAATTAAAAGTTCAAGGATTGGCTGATGAATGTGGAATAGGTTCCCGACAAAATTTCTCTGATCTTTTCCAAGAAATAAATGGTATCCGCCCTACAGATTTCATAAAGCAAAGGAAAAAAGAATTGGAAGAGCCGGGACATAATTCAGTTTCAGGAACTTTATCTGAATCCTAAAACTGTAAATAGCCTGATTAGCGCCTTAATCTATTTTGGTTATTTTTCACCTTATCAATATCTTCAGATAGACTTTTTAAATTTTGTCGCTGTTCTTCAAACCTCATTAATGTAAAAAAGTGAGTCGTATTATTAGCATCCTTAAAAATCTCTTCAAAAGCAGAAAAAGGAATATTATTTTCCTTTGAAATTCTTTCACAAATCTTTACGATTTCATCAGAAATTTTAAAATCTTTAGATTTTAATCGGTCATAAAAAGACACTTTCAAACGTTCATTCCTGATGGTTTTCTCAATCACATTGACTACAGAATCCAGATATTTTTTCTTTTCAGCTGCAAAAACGTTCGGATTGGTCAGTAGTGTGGCGTTTTTGATTCCAGCTATCTTGATTTCCTTTCTCAAACCTTCATTCTTCAGTATGAGTTCTGAAATTTGTTTTGCCTGAAATTCCAGCTCTGTTTTGTTTTTAAGAAGTTTAATACTGTTGGCTTTGAGTGCTTTTTTGAAGTTTTCAATGGTTTTATCCGTTTTGATTCTTTGAAAGCCTAAGAAATCAGGCTCTTTCACAAGGAACTTTTCAGATTCTTTGGACTCAATGGCTGCTATTATTTCAGTTTCTCTTTCTTCCAGAATTCTTAGATCTTCTTCTTTCATTTTAATTTTATAGTCAATAGCTTCGAGTCTTGCCTGAGATCCTGACCTTCCCCTTTCCATTCCCAAAGATTCAGCTGCAATGTCCTGCATTTTGGAATAATGAAAAGATTGATGTTTTAAGGTTTTCCCTGTTTTCAAATCCTGCCAGTCTGCAACCAAATGGGCGTGGTAGTTCGGTTTCCATTCTTTGGTATCTTTGTCATAATGTCCTTCATCTTTGTGAATCGCAATCTGGAAAATTCGTATTTTCAATTCTTCTTCCAACCGCTTTGATAAATTATGCAAGTCCTGCATGGTTGTATTTTCTTTAATTACCACAACGGCTTCTCTTATTGGCATTGCATTCTTTTGAAGTTTACGGCCGGATTTTTCCTTGCAGTAGGCTTCAATCTTTTGCAGCCGATCTGCTATCTTTTGCTCCTGCCAATATTCATTGTTTGGTGTTAAATCCTTACGGATATAATCAAAAGATTTCTTCCTGAAGTTATGGATTTCAGAATCGGATTTTGCTGCCTTGAAATTAATAGAAGTCTTCATATCAACATGGATTTGTGTTTTTGAATTTTTATGCTTTTACATCAATGTATTTTTGTAGAATTATATAATGCGATACTTATTGAAACCTGTAGTTTATTTACTCACCTCTGTGAGCAACCTGTAGTACATTGATACAGGTTTTGGAAGAACCTGTATTAAAGACATACATGTTTTTGATTTAGTTGTAGTATTCCAATACAGGTCAAAGAATTAACTGAGTTTAGAAGTGGGTTTTAGAAATATTGATGTAATTTCAATCGGATTTTATTTCCATCTGTACCAATTTTACCTAGTTTAAAGCCTCGCAGAGCGAAGAAGCAACTTTGTTGGGAGAGTATCGACCTTCAAAGTTGCGAATGAGCTCCTAACTTCTGCGGGTAGTTGGTAAAAATATGCGCACGCACCATCAGCGTTTCCTTTGGTAAATCGGATTGGTTTTTTGCTCTTCTTCGTGAATAATTTTTTGTTCCCGTTGATGGTTTTGTTCCTCTTTCTCAGTTTGAATTCCGTGTTGCAGATACTCGTTCAAATCTTTGTGTTTCTCATAAATACTGGAAAAATCTCTTGCGATCGGAAAACTTTTTAGAATTTCATCCCGACATTTTTCACCAGCTTTATCATTATCCAAAAACAAATTGATTTCTGAGTAATTTTTCAACTGTTCTTTTGTGGTATTTAATAAGGCAATGGAATTCATTACTAAAATATCTCCGGTATAGAGCCGCTTCATTTCAACAAAAGACAGAGCATCGGTGAATCCTTCAAAAACCACTACATTTCTCTTTTTCAATGAGGGATTGTCATTGCTAAGATTGATGACTGAAATATCCTTTTTCAGAAGAGAACCTTTATAAAACGAATTTCGCAGTTCCCAACCTCCGGAACGGTTTTCAAACCCAATGGCATAAAGCTTTTTTCCCTCCAGTCTGAAATGTACTTCCTTAACCAACGGATAAATGATTTGCGAAAGCCCTCTGCTATGGAGATACGTTTTCAGGTTTTCATTTTGGAGTTCCTTGATTTCTTCGATTTCATAATTATGCTGAGCTTTCTTTTCTAATTTGTTTTGCGGTTGAAAAGAAGAAAAATTCTGCTTTTCTGCCCATTCCAGAACTTTTTTTACGGAAGCATTCAGATATTTTTGCATAAAATCGGTGTTGTTACCGCCAATTCCTTCTGAAAAAAGATACCAGAGATTTAGTTTTTTATCGAGTTTAAAAGAGGCCTGGGATTCGCAGGCAAAAGGGTTGAGATACCAGGCTTCTTTTTCATTTTGTTTCGTGGGAAGGTGTCCGAGAGAAAGGAGGACTTCTTCCAACGAGATGCTATTAAATTGTTTGCAGTTCATTGTGTTATTTTTTAATATTTTTAATCGTTTTATGTGTAAATGCAAGGTTTGATTTTGCATTCACACGGTCGGATTTGTTTTTGTGAAATTTTTGATGAATTGATGAGAAAATAATGTATTGTATTGATATTGTTTCACTTAAATCCTCATCAAACGCTCATCATCTCATCAAAATTCAAATTTTCTTCTCATCAGTCTCTCATCAAAAATCAACGTTTAAAATTTTGATGAGGCTTTTGATGAGATACAAGTATTTGATTTTCTTGTCATTATCGATTAATTCATCATTTCATCAAATTTTTGGAGGATAAAATCCCTTTTTAGGGTAAAAAATCGTCCGATTTTATTTTGCTGACAGAAGGTTCCACTGTAGTCAATATCATATCTGATGTATGCCAGAGAATTTTTCTGGGGTTCAAGTTTCCAGATTTCTTTCATAAGTTTTCGTATGTCGTTCACCGTCCAGTAATGATTTCGGAACATTTTGCCGAGCATATTGAACAGGTCTTGCGGTACGAACTGTATTTCCTGATCTTCCGTACTTTCAAAAAATTCATACAAAAGTTCAATGATCCGGGATTCCAATTTGTTATTGTTCTTCCACACGAGCTTTTGAAGTGCTTTAGTTCTGATTTCAGAATTCGTGAACCACATTCTCGTTTGCTTCTGACTGAAAAAGGGTCTCTGCATCAGGAATCTCAGGAAGTAAGGGATTTCACGAATCAGATTTTTTAAAAAATCGGTATTCTCGGTTTTAATGGATTTGACTTTGATAATCCAAAAGCGTATTTCGTTTTTATCAATTTGGATAAAGTTGTCTTCATTATTGGAACAGAGAATGAATTTCCCGAAAAACTCAACTTCCTCACGGTCTTTTCCTTTAGCTTCTTTCTTATCCTTATCCGTGGTGGAAAGGTATTTTAGTCGTTCTGTAATTTCTTTCTTGTCAAAGAATACTTCATCAATCGCAACAATGAGCATCGAAGTCCAATCCGAATTGAACTGGCTGCTGAAGGAATCACCTTTGATGTAAGTCATATTGAGTCCGAAAATGGATTTCAGCCATTTGATAAATGTGGATTTTCCTGTAGAACGCTCTTTGCTTACCAAACATAAAATCGGAAGCATTTGGGTTGGTTTCTCAAGCAATATTTTGATATAATCTAAGCCTAACTCCAACTGTTCCCCAAAAATATGTTGCATAAACTGAAGAGAGAATGGAATTTTTTCTTTCAAGACATCAGTACTTAGATTTACCTCTGCCGGCTGGTGGGGAATTTCGTTGTACATATTGTAAAATGTCTCAATAATTTTCCGATATTCCAAATGAGAAGGAATACAGCAAAATCCATCGTACTTGGGAATGGAGGAGACATAAGTTTTCCCGTGGTCACTTATAATCGTTTCACGATTCCAGCGAACCAATATCGAAATTTTGTCACCAGAGATTTGCGGTTTTTCAATGATTTTATAGTAAGTTGTGCCTACTCGTAAATAAGGTGCTTTGTCGGTCATTTTTTCACATTTTAAATTAAAACTATCCGCTTATCTTTTGTATTTAAGCGATTTGACGTCGTTTAAAGCATTCATCAAATCCAAATGGTTGATTCTGTAAAATCTTCCTATTTGTTCGGATTTGATGTTGCCTTTTAAAATGTGTGAGCGGACGGTTTGATAATCGAGTTTTAGAATATCGGAACATTCTTTTATGGAATAGAATTTCCTCTTTAATTCGATTTCCGGTTCTTTTTTGAGAGAATGGAGCAAGTCTTTTACTTCTCCTAATTCGTCCAGAATGGTTTGGAATGGATTGGCTGTCTGCATAATTTGTGATATTTAATTTGCAGACAAAAGTGAAAAGTTTGAATAAATAATTATGCAATTCTACTCAATTGCGTAAAATTTAATACTTAAAGTCAAATATTTTTGATAATTCCTTATAGATATTTTCCTCAAAATCACTGGGTTTTATTGTAATGGCTCTTGAAAATGTTCCCTTATCAAAATTGGTATTGTATTCATTTTCCATTGCTTCAATAATGGTAGTATCCTGAAAATCCGGGTTAATAATATGGTGGTCTTTCAAAAAACGGTGAATTCTTATAAATGAAGATTTTTGGTCAACAAGAAGATTGTTATTCTTGTCGATAAATTTTTTGTCTTGTAAAAAATTAATGAAAATTTTTGATGAATCTTCACCAATTACAATATCGGACAATCGGATTCCTCTTCTCACTTTTTTACCTAATACAAAATACAGATATAGGGTATTTTCTGCACCATTCAGAAAATTTCCCTGAAGTATCATCATATTACTTGAATTAAAATGTTTGGAAGATTCTTTTCTGTATTGTATCAAACAATATTTGAGCTTATCCTCAAAGTTGTGGCTTCTGGATTTATCTATTTCTTTGAAATGAAAACTGAAAAAATTATCCAGATTATCATATTCTATAAGAAATTCATTTTTATTCTTTTCCGTTAGTGTAACTTGTTCGGCTTTCTGTCTTGCTTTTTCAATTCTTTCAGACAGCATTTTTTGAATTTTATCTCCTTTAAACCAATAATAAAGCATCATTGGATAACCTACAATTTCTTCCCAAAAATACCAGCGCCCGTATAGTTTCTTTTTGTCCATAATTATTTGAAAACTTCGTTCATATAATTCACTTTATCCTCTTCGCTTGGTCTGTAATAAGCATTAAAGACCTCCAAACTCGTGTGTCCTGTATAAGACATAATAACTTTGTCTGGAACTTTGTTGTTTTTCATTATGGTGATAAAACTGCGTCGGGCAGTATGAGACGAAATTCTTTCCCAAAATTCTGATTTTTTTTCAATCAATTCATCACCATACTTCATTGTTTTCTTTATTTCTTCATCAAATTCAAGTTCTTTAAAAACCTCCTTTATATACTTGTTCATTTTCTGATTGCTTAAAGAAGGGAGATTGTATTCGTATTTTTCCAAAATTGCTTTGGAAATGCTGTTTAATGGAATTGAAAGGTTTTTAGATTTGCTCTTTAAATCTATTACCCTAATGAAATCATTTTGAATATCATCTTTTGAAATCCGGTTATAATTTCCAAAACGCATTCCGGTCGTACAACCGAAAACGAACAAATCCCTGACTTTTTCCAACTTCTTATTCTTGCTGAAATCGTGATTGTATATGGCTTCAACCTGCTCCATATTCAAGGCTATTTCATCAGTTCTGAATTTTGGCGGTTTTTTGAAATTAATAAAGTCATTATTGTATGTGTATTTCTTACTCAAAGCCCAATATAAAAACGTTTTCAGCAAACCAACGTCCCTATGTATGGTATTCGCAGAATGGTCTTTAATCTCTACGCAATATTTCAAAAATTTATTATAAACCTTTTCATTGAAATTGCCCAAAGTAATTTTTATCTTCTCATAATTCTGAAATTCTTCCAACAAATTTTTATTGTATTCATATCTGGTTTTCGTAGATTTCGAAATACCTTTTCCCGTGTAGTCATTGTATTTTTCATCAATAAACTCATCATATTGTCTGAAAAAATCGTCTTTAATTTTTATTTTCTTGAACTCTTCGTCAAATCGAGTTCTCACGATATTTATATTCAGTTCCTCGTTCATATTTTTGTAACGATTAACCAGTTCCGCAAACAATGAACTATAACGGTCTAATTGCTTCTTTATGCTCCGATGATTTTCCGCTCTTTTTGTTCTGCCGTTCAAATCGTTGGGCAATCTGTTATGAAAATCCCACTCTTCCGGCTTAATTTTTTCCCCTGTTGAATAAATGAAGTTCTTTTTTTCACGGTCAAAGTATGAGCGAAAATAAATAAGAGTTTCCTTTGTTGATTTAGGTTCTTTCAGTTTAAAGGTGAAATTCATAGGTGCTAAATTAGGTGCTAATACTTCTATATTTAGATATAAAAAAAACATATATTCACTAATGCAAATATATGTAAAATATTGATTATAAGTAATTTTATATATAAATAGTGATGATAGAAATAATAAGGTTCATTTCCCTTCCTCTCTGCAATATAAAAGCCTATGTAAAGATTAACATAGGCTTATTTTTTTTAGAAAATATTCAGTTTACCAGCAACGCACTCAACAAACTCTTTTCTAGGTTTATTTCCCGGAATCGTCCGACAGCATGAGGAGATTGCTTCTCTTATCCTTAATTCTGAAATCTCAGGATGTTGTTTTCTAATTTTACGAACTAAATAATCTACTTCCCATGATTCTGTACAGGCAAAAAAATTAGCATCTCCTTTTTTCTTTTTACGGTCATCATAATCTGACCAATCATCTTCTAAAATTGTTCTTTTGGACATAATTTAATATTTATTTGGTTAATCATAACAAATGTATTCATGATTTATAAATTTCATTTACGGTAAACCACATTGTAATTCTAATTTTTTTTTATAAAAAAGATTAGTAAAAAGCAAAAATAAGCAAAATGGTTAAAACCGTTGCTATACAAGGCTTTATAAAAGTTGTAGTCTAAGTTCGGAAGTCGGTGTCTGATAAGTTTTGGGCTTAAAATGACAAGGTTAGGTTACTAATTCGTTACCGATTAACAAAGGTAACAGCATAGCTTAACCGATTATATTTCAGTCTTTTGCACCCCTTTCTACGTTTCCTTGTAACTCAATGTAATTTAATTTTAAACGTTAAACATTTGAGTTATGGAGCAGACAAAAAAATCGACGTTCAAACTGCTTTTCTATTTGAAAAAGAACGAACTGAAAAAGAACGGTAATGCACCAATTATGGCACGTATTACCATTGACGGAACGCCTAAAACTTTCGGAACAAAGTTAGAAATAAACCCCAATAATTGGGATTTAAAGTACGGAAGAGTTGAGGGCAAGAGTGCCCAGGCATTGAGCATTAATAAAAAACTGGATAACATTCGTGGACGTATCGACAAGATTTACGAAGATATGCTGAAACACGAGGGTTTTGCCACCGCCCAAAAAGTAAAGCTATCGTTTTTGGGTGTAGGAGTAATGGATGATGCAATCCTAAAAGTCTTTAACGACCAAAATGAGGATTTTAAAAAATTGGTTGAAAAGGAAGAACGCTCACAAAGCACCTACAACAAGTATATCACAGTTTATAATCATCTTACCACATTTATAAAGGAACGCTATCATCGTGATGATATGGCTTTTCGGGAATTGACTTCCGACTTTATTCGTGAGTTTGATTTTTATCTCCGGTACGATTTACAGTCTTCGCATAATACGGTTTGGGTTTATACGATGCCTGTATTAGCCCTTGCAGAATTGGCTATTAAAAAAGGTTTGATACGTGATAATCCTTTTCAGGATTACGAAATCAATATGGAAGAAACCGACCGGGGTTATATTCTGAAAGAGGATGTAGAAAAGTTGATGATGTGTGTACCACCACACCCACGTTACGAACTTGTAAAAGACCTTTTTATTTTCAGTTGCTTTACCGGACTTGCTTACGCTGATATTAAAAAACTGACAAGGAACAATATTCAATCTTTCTTTGACGGTCATCAATGGATTATCAGCAGAAGAAAGAAATCAGATATTGCTTCCAATGTTCGGTTATTGGAAATCCCCAAACGTATCATTGAGAAATATCAGGGTACTACAAGGAATGAATTTATATTTCCTATTCCGACCAATGCGACTTGCAATACACACATAGGCAAACTAATTGAAAAAGCCGAAATTATTACGGAACAAAAAGTAACTTTTCATACGGCAAGGCACACTTTCGGGACTATGTTTTTGACCGAGGGCGTACCGCTTGAAAGCCTTAGCAAAATGATGGGGCATAAAAATATATCGACCACACAGATTTATGCTAAAATCACAAGCCAAAAAATCAGTAAGGATATGGATTTGGTTACGCCAAAATTCAGGGCAATGGAAGAAGCATTTTTGGCGGCTATATAATTAGCTTTCATTTTTAATCACAATGAGCAGAACTTAACGGTTCTGCTTTTTTTATGCACTTACTTTTCCTTTACTCCACTTTCTGTTACAGGCTATCATAGCCTGCCCAATAATGCCATAAAAATTAGAACAGAATATTTCCACAATCAACCGGTAAAAAGGCAGCTAAGTTATAGCGGGCAGCCACCCCACACGCCCACCAATAAAAAAAGTGAATGAACGGTTTCCCCCTAAAGGAACCCCCATTAAATCATTTTTTTCTTGGTTTTCGCTGTTGCCCGCTTGGATTATCTGCTTTCTTTTTTCCGGTTTTTCTTTTGGAAAAAATTATGCGAAGCGAAGCGGAGCAGACCACAACGGAAGCGGGAAACGAGAAAAGCGAGTGAGTATTTAAACATTTTTTTCAAACATCAAAATTTTAGCATTATGGCACACAACATCAATTTCAACGAGCAAACAGGACGTCATTCATTCTTTAGCGTTCAGCAAAAAGCGTGGCACGGTTTGGGGCAAATCGTAGAGCAGTACCCAACAAGCGAGGAAGCAATAGTACACGCAGGTTTAGATTATGAGGTTATCAAGTCCCCACTGTTTACACAGGGCAGAACAATGAGCATCGGCGATAGCGGAGAGCTGATTGAAGCTAACGACATTTTAGTACCTAACAGTTTCGCCACGCTTCGCACCGATACCAATATCCCACTGGGCGTAGTAGGTAAAGACTACCATATCGTACAAAACCGTGAGGCGTTTAACTTCTTTGATGCTATTGTCGGCGGAGGCGAGGGAATACTGTACGAAACCGCAGGAGCATTGGGCAACGGGGAACGCATTTTTATCACTGCCAAGCTGCCCGACTATATCCGAGTAGGTAACGGCGACGACGTTACAGAAAAGTACATTTTCTTGACAACAAGCCACGACGGTAGCGGAAGTATTACCGCAGCGTTTACCCCTATCCGTATCGTATGCCAAAACACCCTTAACGCTTCATTGCGGAGTATGACCAATGTAGTGCGTATCAAACACACATCAGGGGCAAAACAACGCCTTGAAAACGCCCACAAGGTTATGGGGCTTGCCAACACCCTAAGCAACCAGTTAGAGAACATTTTTAACGACTGGGCTAAAGTAAGGGTAACAGACCGTGAAGTAAGAAAGCTAATCCAGTTGGCACTTTGCCCGAACAAGGAAACGCTTAACCTACTCAAAAAAGGTGCTGAAGATGAAGTTTCCACCGTGTTCAAAAACACCGTAGATGATGCCTTTGAATACGCTATGATAAGCGACACCCAACAAATGGAAACCACCAAAGGCACATTGTTCGGGGCTTACAATGCTGTTACGGGTTATTTTCAGAATGTACGCAATTACAGGGATGGCGAAGCAAAACTACAATCTATTGTAATGGGCGGTACAGCACAGCTAAAGACACAAAAAGCCTTTGAACTGTGTACCGACTTTGCCTATTCAGGAGCAGAGATTTTCAACTTCAATTAAATCATCAAAGGCGACTGCCTGCAAAGGTGGTCGCCTACTAAAAACAAAAGATATGAAAGCATTACATAAAATGGATAATCTGGACAAGGCGGGCTTACTGTGCAAACTGTTTCCCGAAGAACTGGAGAACCTGCAAAACGCAATAGAAAAACAATGCGGGTACTTCCTTGAAAATGAAACTGCCTTCCGTGAGGGATGGTATCAAAAAGGATTTTTTACCGCTGAATTTTGGTACAGGCTTGTGCAGAATGCAAAAAACGGTATAAACAAAAATGAACCGCTTTGGAAACGTCCGCACTGGTTTACTGACCATTTTTTCGACGGACATCACTCAATATTCGCTATCCACTGCCTTGTTGAATACGCAGACGAAGAGCAATGCAACCCACAATTAAAACAGGCTATACACCTGCTATTCGGGAGCGACAAATTTTTACAAATAACCTTAAACGATAAATAATTATGGCTAACTGGTGCAACAATACGGTTGTTTTCGAGGGAACAGACGAAGCAATCGAACAGATAACACAGCTATTCAAATCTATGGCTGACAAAGAGCAGAAAGAAGATTGCGGGCAATTGCCCGATTTCGTACAGGACACGCACGGAGATTATTTCTACAATATCAGCCAGGACAATGAAAGTACGGGCGTATTCCAGTATGAAACAAAATGGTCGCCTAATACGGAGGTCGTTAAGCAGATAGCAGAACATTTTAAAGTTGCCTTTACACACGAGTATGAGGAATTGGGATGCTTAGTATATGGCAAGGCAACATTTGAGGACGGTACACTAACGGAAACCTGCTTAGATAGTCAGGATTTTGAAAGCTATGAATTAGACGAGGAAACCGACATCTACCATTTTGAGGGTAAGGAGTATGACAGCGAATGGGAAATACTCGAAACCTTGTTAGAGCGTAAAATCGAAAATCAGTTAAACAGCATTAAAATTTAAGACAATGAAACTATCAGATAAAACAACAGCACATATTTTGGTTAAAGCCAACACCAACAGCGAGTGGGATAATTGTGAGTTTGCAATTATCCACCTATCCGAAGAATGGAAAAAAGAACAGGTAAAACGGCTTGCACTCGTTAAGCCGTTAGAGGGCAATCATTATTTCTGTTCGATGAACTACTATGATACGGCAGTAGATTTTTACAGGACAGGCGAAGATGATAACCCGAACATTGAAGAACTGCTTAACGGCAAAGAATGGGTATTTGTAGAGCTTGACGAGCAAGAGCAGGAAACGTTTACCGTACCTGAAAACCGACTGGATTGTTACAGGCTTGTATTGCGGGCAAACGGTACAGGCTACTATACAGCATACGGCAAGCACACGAGCGAGGAATTTTGGACAGAAGAATTTTTACTAACCAAGTTAATAGCATAGTTATGAAAAGTATATCATTAAATCTATTCAGCATAGACGAATTAAGCCAAGAAGCACAGGGGCAGGCATTTGAAAGATACAGACATTTTAACGTAGAAGACACTCACTGGTTTGAGGGCGAGTACGAAGACTTTACAGCCATTTGTAAAACCATTGGGATTATGATAGACAAAGACAGTATTTTCTTTAGTGGCTTTTGGTCGCAGGGCAACGGCAGCACCTTTAAATCTACCATAGACGAAGTAAAGTTTATCAAAGGCATCAAATCGGAAGCGTGGAAAGAATACGCCCCGACACTGGAATTGTACTTTAATGATTGCCCTTGCGATGAACGGGTAATACGATTAATCAAAAAAGGGTTTATAGAATGCAGTTGGAGCACAGAAACCCCAAACAGGGGTTACTGGCTTGAAACGTGGACGGATTATCATTACATACCGAGCAGGGACACCTTGCAGCCGAATATCGACTATGAATTAGAAAAGTTAGACAAATGGTTAAGGGGTTGCCTCAATCGGCTGAATAGCTATTTATACAAATCACTGGAAAGACAGTACGAATTTGAAACAAGCGACAAAAGTTTAAAGGAAGTCTTTGAAGCAAACGAGTACCTTTTTACGGAAGATGGAAAAATGGCAAATAACCTTTTAGACTTAGCTATTTAGTAACCACTATTTAAAATTTTAAACAATGACACGTTCAAATCTTCATATCAAATTGAGCAACGGCATATCCCTGATATGCGTTGCAGACAGCAGCAGCGCACCCGAACAGGGCTATATCGTTGAAAGGCTTTTTTTGCCCTTGTTATCCCTTGATAACAGTGAGCAGGAACTCGAAATGCTGAAAGAGCATTGCACAATGGATGAAAGGCGGGCAAATGCAGACTACCGCTATACCATAGACCTTACCACCAAAGAAGTAAAGTTTTTTGAAGAGCATTACAGCTATACAAAAGACACTTTCAGGAAAGGCAAGGATATAACGGAACGTTACGACGAGTATTTAAAAACCATAAGCTAAAATAACAGTCGCCCGACCTGAAAAATCGGGCGGCAAAAAGACAGATCCTCCCGATGGTCGGCGCAGTCTTTTTGCATTCAATCGGTGCAATCCCATTGACAAAATGTGCCGCCACACAAGCCCCTTTCCTTACATTTTCATCAAAGAGATTGCGACATTATTGCGTGGGATATTCGTTATCCCATTTGTTATATTTGGAATATTATTAATTTTACGTTCAACCAACAGCAAAGCGATGGAAGACGATATTTTAAAGCTCCAGGAACTACTGAAGCGGGCATACGAAAAACTGGCAGATTGCGATGATACTTTTGCAGGTAGTGATAGTTGGAAATCAGAAGAGCAGCAAAAGCTGTTAAACGACATTGCCGATGCCTTATCCATTGAGGAAAAAGACCGCCTTTAATAAAATTAATTTTTGTAATAGTCCTGTGCAATTTCGGAAACACCTGCACTAAAGTATTGCCCACCGTTATAAATAACTTCCACCGCCTTTTTTAATTCGTCAGGGTCGGCTCCTTTAAGGACGTAACCGTTAGCACCGTTTTCAAGCATTTTTATAACGTCCTTTTCATCATCATTGACACTGAATGCCAGTATCTTTAATTGAGGGTACATTTCCAGTAATCTTTTTGTGGTTTCAAAACCATTCATAACAGGCATACTCACATCAACGATGCAGAGGTCAGGAAGATATGCACAGAGCGCAATTTTGTCGATAGCAGACTTTCCGTTTTCCGCTTCAAATAATACTTCAAATCCGTAGCCTGTCAGAAAATCACAAATGCCCTTTCTTAGCAGGTCGTGGTCATCTATAAATGCTATCTTAATTGTTGGTTCTTTGCTCATTTTCTTCTTTTAATAAGTTTAAAAAATCCGGGTTTAGATAAATTAACCCTTTTATACACGTGAGGTATGCCATCATTAACGGCAATATCCCTAACATTAAAACGGCAAAGCCATTCTTTAAAGTGTGCTATTTCTTTAGGTTTGAAACGTACAATTTCCCCATTTATGAGAGATATAATAAAGACATCTATGCAGAGAGAGAAAGCTGATAGTTGCGACGCAGGGAGGTCAAAATCTGGGTAAAAGTTGTCTTTGCTTTCCATAATCTTAATGTTTATTAAGTTAGTGGAACCTGCAAAAAAATAAGGCGCAGGCAACCACACTTACTGGCATTAAGGCACTGGTACGCCTGACCCCCAAATAAGCGAGCGCCCACGCCTATAACGTGAGCGTTCTTACTTATCTGTTCCGGGGTTTTAAAAATTACCAGTTTCTAATGCGGAACTTAAAGCAAAAACACTTTAAGTATTTTCTATATTTTCTACAAACAAAGATACTAAACTCATTCCTTTTTGATAGCATATATGACAAAAAAGGTTACAGTCAATGTGTTTTCTGTGAGTTGTAGTTCTGCTCCAGTATAGTCAGAATATCGCTTTCCTTGTAAATAATCTTACCGCCTATCTGTATATACGGCAGTATATTGTCATCCCGGTATTGCTGTAAAGTCCGCTTGCTGATATGGAGCAGCTTGCACACATCTTCCCCTGATAGGTATATTTCCCCGTTCATTACAGGGCGATAGTTTTTCAATATGCTTTCAATACGGTTTTTTAGCTGCGCAATCATTTCCTTATGGGCGATGATTTCCTCATTGTCATTCGTGAATAAATCCATTTTCAACAGTATTGTACGGCTGTCCGGCTTCGAGCAAAGCCTGTACATCCGAGCGTTTATAATAATTCTTGCGGTTCAGTTTGGAATAAGGCAGCAAGCCTTTGTCCTTATAGGTCTGCAAAGTCCGTTTAGTAATGTTCATCATCAGGCACACTTCCTGGTTATCGAGCCATTGCTCTTCTTTAAAAATAGGCGTGTATTTCTGTGTGGCATTTTCGGTCAGTTCCAAAAGTGCCTTTAGTTCATTTTTCATTCCGTCGAAAGCGGATTTTTGTATTGCGATAACTTCCATCGTTTGCTCAATTTTGCTGTGGAAGTCGAATTTATAAAGGCTTAATGCAGGGGTGGAGAATGTTGCAGGGTTTGGCTTTGAGAGGCAGTGTTTGGCGGGTTACTATCTCTATAAAACAAAAAAATCGGATAACCTTTTGGGCTATTCGATTTGCTTTAAATCTGTATTGTAATTATCTGCGTTGGGCAGGTTGTTCGGTATTTACCGTTGGCTTATCCTTTTTCTCACGGGAGTAAACCCATAGCGATAACAGCCCGAAAATAATCAGTGCGTAAGCTACCCATTTACCAACCCTTTCGATAAATTTAATCAAGACTGAACTTTCGTAAGAGGAAAAGCCCTCTGCTCCCATAGGGCTGCGCCTGTAAAATTTTCTTCTGTTAATCCAGTAACGAAGTCCCAAGCCTGCAACCAAAAATATTATCCCTATAACTAATGATGAAACCATATCCTCACATTTTTAATTCGCAAGTATAAATTTAAGAAATATTGATGAACCCCTAAAATGCAAGTAAGCCAATACGCCATAAATAGAAAACGACTTACCATTGAGATAAGCCGCTTTCATCGTTTATGGAAATAATAAGTTTTTCAGTGTACGTCGCAATGTATAAAATATTGCTTAATCACTACTGTTAAACTGAAAACTTATTTGCTTTTCATTCCCAAAGCTGTCTGAAATCCAAACATCAAAAGATTGCGATACGGCAGAAGTTGATGTATAGTACAGCCTGAATTGCTCCGTTGGCAATTGGTACAGGTCATTGGGCTGATACGGCGGTTCATCGTAATACCGCAAAGTGCCTTGCCCGTCAAACTGGAAATAGCGGAGGAAATACTGCGTGTTGCTGTAATTCCCTGTACGCTGTATGGTAATGCGTATTTCTACGGTCTGCCCGTTGGCAACGTCTTTAGGCACTGGCATTACAATGACCTCGAAAGGAAAATCATTCTGTATTTCGAGTTCATCATCTTTGCTGCAAGATACCAACGTAACCGAAGCTGTGAGGATTGTCAGGAATACATATAATGGCAGTAATCCCGTTCTGAATTTATTGAATATTGCTATCATCGTTTTTACGTTTTAAAAGTTAAACCTTAATCCCAAACCTGCCGACGGTCGGAACTGCTGTAAGTCTGTACCCCAAAGGACTTTTGTACGCCCTTGCAGCACGAGTACAAAACGGTCGGACAGATACGTTTCAAAAGTGAGGCGACCACCTGCACCGTAAATAAAATTATCTTCGCTCAGTATCTTCGCTCCGTCGTACAACATTGCTTCGCCCCGGTTGATGGTTTCGTAACCGACCACACCAGTTATCCCAAAATTCAGCGTGATATTTTTTCGGGCATCGCCCAACAAAAAGAAGCTGTAACCGCCCTCTGCGGAATAGGTTTCCTGCGGTATGCGGAGGTCTTTGTAGTCGTGGTACTGGTGCGTGTATTCTAACGCCCAAAGCTGATAATTGCCGTTTTTACCGTTTACAGTCATTGCTGCGCTGATGTAATAATCGTTACCGATTTTATCATCTGATAATACACCCGCACTTATTTCCAGTCCTTTCTGCTTTGGCAGCATTCTTTGTGCCTGTGCAGCCGTAATGCCTATCAGGACGAGCATCACGGTATAGATATACTTTTTCATATTATTGCTTTAAAAGGTTACTAAAATTTCAGGTGCATATCGTCAATCAAACGGGCTTTGATTAAATCAGAATTTTCCACCTGAAGAGTTTGATGTCTGCCGCCATTCTTCTCGAAAATCTCAATCAGCAGTACCTTATCATCGGCAATGGTAAACTGGTCTAAAAGGAACACATTTTGTTCGGTCGATTTTCCGGCAATACCGTCCAATGGCTTGTAAGTGCGCAACGGTGTTAGCGGTCGTTCCTGGACTACGGTACGTTTGGCAACTTTCTTATCCACTACTTTAAAATTGATGAAATCAATCTCGAAAGGCACATTGGTTTTGTTCCTTAATTCCGTATGGAAATAGTATTTTCCGTTGTGTATGTAAATCCCTTTCAGGATAAACTGAATACCAAAACTCTTAGCCCCGATATGCTTTACAATACGCTTATCTTTTTTGTAAATGGTTTCCAATAGCAAGCCTGCCAGTGAGGGCGAGTTATTACCCAGTTCCTCAAAAAGCACATCGTTACCATTGGTTCTGTCCACTGCCTTTTGCATCGTGAGCAGGTCGTAGCTCATTGCTTCCGGGTAGGAACTGTAATACACGTTAAAGCTGTAAAAACGCCCGTCGTTGGTAATCACAGAAAAATTGGTTTCCGGTTCAAAATCCCTTACGGATGCTTTCACACGCAGCACGTTTTCCGCATCTTCCGCTTTCCCTGCAATCAGGTATTCGCTGCCCAAATCCACATAACGAATGGCGGTCGGGAAAATCAGGTGCGACGTTTTATCGTAGGTAACTTCCATACGGTACGGTTCTATCTTGCCCAATGCAAGCGGAGTTTTGATAGTTACACTGTCCTGTGCAAAAGATTGTACGGCAAAGCCGAGTATCAGGGCAATAGCCCAAAAGGTTTTTAAATGATTTTTCATTGTTCTATTTATTTGAGTTCAACATTATTTTTTAGATACCAAAAAGACCTGATACCCCGCTTTCAGCGTAACCTTCGGGGTTCTTACCTTTTTGGCGAAGTAGCCCGAAATGCCCTGTACCACGCCACGACTTAAATCAGCAGCAACCTGTTGTCCGGCATTTTGCGTGAGCATTACACTGGTTCCACCTGTTTGGCTCATATTACCCGCCATTTCGGTAAGGGCGTTCATTTCGGGCGAATAAGGGACGTTCAAACCTTGCTGCCCGTCCAAATCATAAGTTGTAATATCCACCGGGATGATATTGCCGTCCAGTTCTATCGAGGTAACTTTTAGCTGCAATCTGCCGTTTTGAAATTTGGCATTAGCTGTTACAATAGTTCCTTTCGGGATGGTACGTTGTGGCGTTTGGGCAGCTTCCAACAGTCGCAGCCTTACACCCATTTCGCCCACTACCGTTTGTGCTTCGTGTACACAGGCTTTGATACTGTTTTTAGGTTGCATTACCTGTTCAGTAGCACCTGCGGTATAGAAGCCACGATTTTTAGCTTGGCTCCAATCGGCTGCAAAGGCACTGTCAGACGGTTCACGGTATAAAGCTGATACGGTATTTTTTCTTGTTGGCGTGAACGATACAAAATGCTCTTTTTGGTTAGCACCCGCAGCCCCCGTAGCTGTGCCGTTAGCAGGTGCAGCATTTCCGTTGTTGGCATTTTGCGGAAGATATTTTGCTGCCATTTCGTAGGATTTCTCCATTAGCTTCAGTTGGTCGTCAACCGTGGCCACAGGTGGCACGTCTTTTTCCGCCAACTTCGCTTTCATTTCGTCCACTTGCCTGCGGAGTTCCATTGTTTCCGAATTGTTATCCTGATAGAATGAACCCAGTGTGCTTTGCATATTGCGGTAGCTGCTTAATGCAGGATTGCCGTTTCTTCCTGAATTTCTGCCACCACCGCCTAAGCCAGTGCTTTCTTCATCTTCAGGAAGCTGCTCATCGGTTGGCTCTTGCTTATCTTCCGTATTCCAATAGTCAGAAAGCGTAGCCAGGGCATTGCGTTTTTCCTGCTCTTTTTGTTCAAGCATTTCCTGCTCATACGCCTTGCCTTTATCGGCAGGCATTCCTGCTCCGGTAGCCTGCGGTACAGCATCGTTCAGCCCGATGTTTTCGATTGCCTTTTTATCTTCGGACGGTTTAAATATGAGGTACATACAACCCACGAATACAATCGCCATTAAGCCAAAGATTAAAGGCTTTTTGAGCTTTTCCTTGTTATTCTGTGTGCCGTTTTGCAGCACATCAGCGGTTTCTTTCGGGCTTCCCTCGGTTACCCGAACAACCGATTTTTTGTTCTCATTTTCTTTCATAAATCCTATTTTTTAAATGTTGATACTGTGTCCTGCGGGATTGCAGGACTTCCATTCTTTTTAAGGATAGGGTTCTCGATATGCCTGATATTGATAGTATCATTGGGCTTTCCCGTATCGTACACTACTTTGCCGATAACCCCTGCCGTCAGCAAGAGATAACCCACAAAAAAGTACAGCGTATATTGGTGCTGCTTACGCACTGGCAATGCCTGCCAACGCTCGTCGAGCTTATCAAAATACCTATCCATATTTGCTCTTAATTTTTTCATAGCCTTACTATTTCTAATGTTATAGCTTGAAACGTTTAGGGCTATTTCCTGCCTTTTGCTTTGGCTCATCATTGACCAACGCTACCGCTTCCACTGCTTTGGGTGCGGATATTACAGACAGGTTTGCCAGTTCCGATTTTTTGAGCAACTGCCCGAAACGGTCTTTCTTTGCCACTTCCATTTTGTTGAGCGAAAATTTCCCGTTCAGGTATTGTACCCACATACTGCATTCTACACGTGGCTTGTCTTCTCCCGACCATTGCAGGTAGCCCGTCAGCAATAAGTCTTGCTTAGGTAAACTGTCTGCACCTTTTTGGCAGCTTTCGAGGTAATCGGTAATGCTGTCTTTCAATTTTCCCGCATACGCTCCCTGCGTATGGAAATAGCCGTTATATCCTTTGTCAGTAAGGATTTTTGCGAACGTGTTTAAATCTGATAATGCTTCCATAAGATTGTTTTTAGCGTTCGATGACTTCGATATCCCTGTTTTCCACGACTGCAAATTTTTCAATATTGAAGCCCTGCGGGTTGTTATCGGAACGAACGGAGTTGACGAGATAGCAGGAGGTAATCAGGTTACGCCTGGTTACATTGCTTGACCGGATAATGAACTGTTTGGCATAGGTGCGCACGGCATAAGGATAGTTGTCGAAGTTGCAAACGACACTATCAACCTCAACACGCTGCTGTACGTTACCCGAAATAATCCTGCTGTAATAGCCCTTTTCCGATAAATCCTTGTAATAATCGAAAGCACTTTTGTCCGCAAGGTTAAATGCCCTGCTCATATTGCTTTCAATAGCGTTCTTATCAGGCGCAAGCGTGAAGAAAAGCTCGTGAAAACGTCTGACGTGTTCCCTTGCTTCTACGGGACGGTTGATGCTCGCATCCTGCGATAAGGCAAGCATCAGGGATTTGCCATTATCCAGTACATAGATTTTTTGGCGTTGTTCTTCTGCAAAGCGGTAGGAACGCCATACGGCATATCCTACCACGCCAATGCAGAGAACCGCAAACACAATGGCATACAAACGTATCTGCCTAAAGCTGTTTTCGATATTTCTTAGCGTTTTAAATTCCATTTTTTAGAATGATTAATTGTTTATTTATTCATCAGTTTACCGCCGATGTTGCCAACTGTTGAACCTGCACCTGCCCCGGCAATGTTTCCGGCTTTCATTGCAGTTTGGTTTACATTGCGGGTAAAGTTTCCTGCGCCCCCGGCTTGGATTACCCAACCTGTTACTGTCGGAATTGTGAAGTATCCGATAATGCCGATAATCATAAAAATGATGTACACCGTATTGCTTGTATCAGGTATATAGGTAGGGTCGGCAAGCATCTGTATATCCCTTTCGAGTATGAGGGATTGTATGCGTGCGAGCATTGAACTAAACAAGTCCGAAACGGGCAGCCAGAGGTAAACGCTGACGTACCTCGTGAGCCATTGCGTAAGGGTGGACTGAAAGCCGTCCCACACGGAAATAGCAAAGGCTATTGGTCCGAGTATGGACAGCACTATCAGAAAAAACGTTCGTATGGTATCAATAACCAAAGCCGCAGCCTGAAATAGTATTTCCAAAAGATTGCGAAACCAGTCCTTTATTGCCTTTTCAATCTTGTAGGCTTGCCTGTCCATATACATTCCCGCCATTGTGCCAATGTCTGACGGCGACCAACCCAGTTCGTCCAGTTTTTTATCAAACTCTTCGTCTGATACCATATAGGCAGTTTCAGGATTTCTGACCATTGCCTCGTATTCCAGTTGGTCTTTCTGCTGTTGCAGCTTGTTCAGGTCAAGCACCTGGTCTTCGAGTATTTGGTGGGTTCCTACAACTACCGGGCTCAGTACCGCATTGATGGTTCCCAAAACGATGGTCGGAAAAAACATAATACATAGCCCCAAAGCGAACGGGCGCAGCAAAGGGAACATATCAATAGGTTCGGCACGGCTTAAAGCCTGCCAAACCTTTAATGCCACATAGAACAATGCTCCCAATCCTGCCAAACCCTTAGCTACTGCTGCCATATCGCCTGCAAGCGGCATCATATCATCATAAAGCGACCGCAGGAGTTCGTGAAGATTATCCCATTCCATTGTTACCAGTATTTTTGGTTAGCAGTTCCGTAGAGTTCAAGCACTCTTTGGGCATCGTTTTTCTTTTTCGCTCTTAGGTAGCTTACAGAAATGTTCTTGTTGGTGTAGTAGCGTACAAGGCTGTGGTAGTCCTTAACCTCTTTGTACACACGGTCAATTACATCCATACGCTCCTTGTCATTCAGCGAGAGGTTTGTAGCAGTTACAATCTGCTTCAACTCTTTCAGGAGTTCGGTACTTTCATTGAGCAGTGCCGAATACCCATTGCCGATTGCCACCAATTCCTGCGGTGTGAAATTTGGGTCGTTCATCATTTTGCCGAAATTCTGAACGTACATTTCGGACACATCGCCCACCAGTAGTACGGTTTGCTGCACCTTACGGGCATCTTTTACGAGATTACTCACAGCTTTCAGCTTGTCGTAATATTCTTTGCCCTGCTCGTACACTTTCTTCACTTCGTTGAAGTTTTTAACGACATTGCTCACAGTCGAAGAAGTCTGCACGATTTCGTTTGCAGAGTTGATAATCCCTGAAGCCAAATTAGCGGGGTCGGTTACAACCCACTGGGCTTTTGCTGACGGTGCTACGGCGAGCATCAGTGCCGTACACACCAGATACAATACTTTTTTCATTGTTCTGAATTTTAAAATGTTAATGACTATTGATTTGAATTGTCCCGCCGTTGCATTGCGATATGCTTAATGGCGAGTTCTACGTTGCCGTCCAGTTCCGCAGCAAGCTGCATCACTTCCATTTTTTCGGTTTCTTCGGTCGTATAGGCGAGGTATTCTTCCAAACTAACTTCGGTGGCATACACTGCCGAGTGTGTTCCACCTAAGCCAATCCAAACCTCTTTGTAAAGGCGGCTTGCATCGTTGTTCATATTGATAGAAAGTACCTGACCTTTTTCCTTGTCGGTAAGCCCCAGCATCGCCTGTATGTCATCGAATTTGTTCATATACTTGCGTTGGTCAAGCAGGATTTTACAGTCGGAGTTATTGATGATACTTTCTTTCACAATGGGCGACTGGATGATGTCGTCAACCTCTTGTGTAACTACAATCGCTTCCCCGAAAAACTTACGCACGGTCTTAAATAGATACTTAATGTATTCTGCCATTCCCTCTTTAGCAATGGCTTTCCAAGCCTCTTCAATCAGGATGAGCTTGCGAATACCTTTTAGCCTGCGCATCTTGTTAATGAAGACTTCCATAATGATGATGGTCACTATTGGAAAGAGAATTTTGTGGTCTTTTATGGCGTCGATTTCAAACACGATAAAGCGTTTGGAAAGCAGGTCTAACTGCTTGTCGGAGTTAAGCAGGTAATCGTATTCGCCACCCTTATAGTAGGGTTCGAGTACGTTTAGGAAATTGGCAATATCAAAGTCTTTTTCCCTTACCTGTTTTTCTTCCAGTACCTTGCGGTAATCGCCTTTTACATACTCATAGAAACCGTTAAATGAGGGGTAAACATCGTCCGTTTTGATACGCTCGATATAACCGCTTACTGCATTGGATAAAGCCACTTCTTCCGAACGGGTGGGCGGCTCATCATCACGTTTCCAAAGGGTAAGTATCAAAGTCTTGATACTTTCACGCTTCTCAATATCGAACACGCCATCATCGGTGTAAAAAGGGTTAAAGGCAATAGGATTGTCTTCGGTGTAAGTGAAATAAACACCGTCTTCGCCTTTCGTTTTTCCTTTGATGAGTTCGCATAAGCCCTGATAGGAATTACCCGTATCTACCAACAATACGTGTGCGTTTTGCTCGTAATACTGGCGTACCATATGGTTAGTGAAAAACGACTTACCCGAACCGGAGGGACCAAGTATAAACTTGTTCCGGTTCGTGATGATGCCCCGCTTCATAGGCAGGTCGGAAATATCCAAATGGATAGGTTTTCCTGTAAGCCTGTCAGCCATCTTGATACCGAACGGCGAGGGCGAATTGTGGTAGTTGGTTTCTTCCGTAAAAAAACACAGGGCAGGCTCGATGAAAGTGTAAAAACTTTCTTCACTGGGAAAGTCGCCTGCATTGCCGGGCATACCTGCCCAATACAAAGTGGCTACATCCGTAGTGTTGTGGCGTGGCTTACACTCCATTAAAGCCAATGCACTACCGCAATCATTCTTTAGCTGTTTCAGTTCCGCAGGGTCTTCCGACCACGCCATAATGTTGAAGTGCGCACGAATGGAAGATAGCCCGAAGCTGTGGGCTTCGTTCAGGTATTTCTCTATCCATTCCTTATTAATTTGGTTCGCACGACTGTACCGAGCCAATGAGTGCATATTGCGGGCAGACTTCTCAAACTTTTGCAGGTTGTCTTCGCTGTTATCTAAAAACAGGTATTGATTATAGATATGGTTACAGCTAAGGAGCAATCCCACAGGTGCAGCGAATGATAGACGGCAATCGCTCCGGTCGGTAGATAGCTTTTCAAAACGGGTATCTGCCGATACCGTTCCGGGCAGGTCGTCTGTGTCCGATAAGGTATGCAGGCTTAACCTTTTGTTACCAATACGCACTTCTTCCGTTCCGAGTGCGATGTCCTGCATAGGCGTTCCGGCTTCCCTCGATAGCGTGAAGTATTGCTCCAGTAATCCCTGCGTGTCCTCGGTTCCGATAATTTCATCTTCGGTCAGACGTTTCAGGCTTACAAAACCGCTATCGTTCACGATACGCTCAAACTGTGCCACCGCTTCCATAAAACGATGTATCGTTTCCTTGTTCCTGATTTCTTTCGGTATCAGCGAACCTTTGCAAAGCGAACTGAAGTTGCTTTGCATCCGCATACGCTCTTTGGAGGTCTTCGTTAAGAACAGGTAACAGTAATGATTTAAAAACGGTCGCTCGTTAAAATGGCGTTGATAGGACTTTGCCAAAAAACTTTGGTTGTCCTCTGATAAATCGGGCGCATAGTTCTCCTTAATGTACCAGTCCTGTTTGTGAATGACCGTAAAATCAGGCAAGGTTTTGATAGCCTTATGCCAGGCGGAGTGTATCGCTTCGTATTCGGCTGAAGCTACCGTGAACAGTTCCGGCAAACGCACTTCAAAACAGGCGGTAATGTCCGCATCTTTGGAAAGGATGCAGTTGTTTTCTACTGCCAACAAAGGAAATTTGCTTTCCAGTGTGGTGGTCTTTGCAACATTTCTCATAGGGTATTCGGTTTAGAAGTGAATTTTAAATAGCGGTGTACAGGCTTGCGGCAGATGATGTAGCGGGGATGCCGTTTATTGGCTGCAATTTTCATCAGCCCGTGTTCGCCGTACTTCCTGTTGAGGGAAAAGGTCTGCCATACAATGAGCGAAGCACCGCCCGCACCGAGGAAAAGGCAGATGTAAGAGTTTACGCCTGCCATATACAGTATCATCACGAAGATGAGCGTACCGAGCAGCCCACCTGCGAAGATGAACAGGTATTGCGCCTTTAAGCCTTTGAACTCAACCGTTCTTCCGATGCCTTTGTTGATATTGTAATTCATAAGGCAAAGGATTAAAGGAAGAATGAACGCAAGATGGTAGCCGCTACAATCAGGAAGATACACGCACCGAACCACGAAGCCGCAGTCTTCGATGTATCAGGGTCGCCGGAACTGAATTTGTTGTACACCTTAACGCCCCCTATCAAACCTACGACCGCACCGATGGCGTAAATTAACTGGGTTGCGGGGTCGAAATAAGAGGTTACCATTTGGGTAGCCTCGTTGATACCTGCCGAGCCGTTTCCCTGTGCAAACACGCCGATTGCTGACAGCATAGCCGCTGCTGTCAGCAAAACTTTTTTTCTTTGTTTTTCCATAATTGAAACACATTAATTTGTTACTGTTTATCCCGCACCTTGCGAGCTTTCGGGACAAATGTCTTATGGAAAAAGAGGCGTTATAAGAATGTGGCAGTCAAAGGAAGTGTTTGGCTGTGAGTGGCTTTGCGATACGTGTATCAGCATAAAAAAACGCCAAACTTTTTACGGTTTGACGTTTACTAACCCGGCTTTTCATTTACATCTTTCACCCCTTTTTTCTCTGTGGTTTTTCAGTAGGTTTTTGCAGGTTCTTTTCTGCTTTGAGGTTGCTCTTAATCAAACCAACAAGAAAGGTTTTTTCCCACGGTACTTGCTTTGCGGTAAACTGTAATTTCAAGCCCTGCTTTGCCAGTCCGTGTGTCAATTCAAATCCGTACTGCCTGTTCCAACCAATCCTGTCAAGTAATCTTTCAGACGGGAAACTCACAGCTATTAAATCTTTGGGCAGCTCTTTGATGTTACGGTAGTCAGGTTCCTGAAATTCGTGTGTCTTCGGATTGTAAGGAATGGTATAGGTTCTTTTATCTTCATCGTAGTAGTTCCCTATATCGGAGAACACAATACCTTTAGAAAGAAAATCGTCTTTAGGTCGAAGCATATCCATCCGAATATCTACATAGAATGTATGCCCTGCAATATCAATTGTTGGCAACATTCCTTTATTTACCCGCATATCGTAGGCTTCCTGATTAAATTCCCTTTCCATATTACCCTGTTTAAAAAGACAAAGGGAAGTTTATACAAACTCCCCAATGTCAAAATCACTCAAATCACTTTTCCGCAAGGTGGAAGAACCGTCGTCGCTTTCAGTTGAAAGTGTGCTATCCAAAAGCTCGGCAATTTTTCGGGATGCACCTTCTATGGAATTTTCCAGTAGGCTGAATAATTCAGTTCCCTGTAATTTCTGAACTATGGCTACCGCTGTTTCCTTTTGAGCCTGTTCCAAATTTTCTTTTTGGAGCAATGCCCCTACGGAGCTTAGTTCGTCGTAGGTAACCCCTTGGGCAAGACTGTTATCGCCACCGGATATTCCGTACCTGTTCCATTCTTCTTCCTCTTCTTCCAAATCAGGCATATTGCTGAAAACTTCGTCCAGTTCTTCCTGCGGAATTTGCATACCGACGTTTTCGTTCTCGTCGTATTCGATGTCTAAATTATCAGGGTTTATCTCCGGTTCCGTTATTTGGCTTTCATTGGCAGTGTTTGGCACTGAATGGCTTTTTACGGGCTTGGGCTGACCCATAATATCGGGCAGGTTTGGGTTCACTTTCTCCTGCTGCATCGGCTTTTGCTGCGACCTTTTATGAATGACAATCTTATCCTGCACAAGCAGGACAATGACTATCAGCAGGCAAATCACAATTACTATTTCCATAATCAAATACTTTAAAAAATGGGTTTAAACTTTTCGTTGAAATCGTCTGTGATTGCTTTCTCAAACATTTCAAAATGATGTTCCAGTATATTGTCGAGGTAGGCATACAGTGGTATCTCATCTTTGCCAATAACCTGAACAATCCGGGATAAGCGTTCGTGGTATTCCTGCCGGATGTAAATGCTTTTATCCCCCCGTTTGGTCATCGAGTGAGATTTTAAAAAATGTTCGCCATAGCTTCCGTCAAGATTTTTCTTGGTACGGTTCCTTTCCCTTTGTACAGGTTTGCTTTGTAGCAATTCTTCCTGTTTCACTTCTTCTTTTACAGTTTCCTTTTCCGGCTCTTCAGGCAGTTCAGGAGGAAGCTGTAAGCCCTCTTTTTTAACGCCGTCCACCATAAGGTTCATCATCAACTCTTCGTCGATGTCGGGCGTGACTTTTCTTTTATTATCTTTCTCCATAAGGCTATAATTGAATGATTTTCAAAAACTCATTGATGAACAAATCCAACTGGCAGGCTTTCATCAAACGTTCATCAGGAGGCAGTACGGTAGAACGGAAAACCGTTTTACTGTCCGCTTCGCTTTCTTTGCGAAAACGGGTGCTGTTCTTGACTTGGTTTTGCATCAGGCTAAATCCCAGTTGCTCAATAAGCTGATTGTACACGTCATACAAGGGTGTGCTTTCCCTGCCGTCCACCTGGTTCCAAAACAGGTTAATGGTTTCTATGGACGTTTCGCCTTTTTTCATAATCACATCCCGCAAAAGCTGTGTGAAAATGAGGGTGCTTTCCATCACTACACGGTCTGCGATAATAGGCGTAAAAATGTGGTGCATTCCTGCCAGTGCTTTCAGAATGCCGGGCGTGTTCACAGTTCCGGGCAGGTCAAAAAATACCACATCGACCGGAACAGCAGAAGCCGCTATATATTCGTGTGCCGCATCCAGTACGCTATCTGCTCTATACTGTGTTATGGGATAGGCTTTTTTGTTGATGGTGGTAAATTGCTTGTACGCCAGTTTTTTCAAAGCCTCATTTTCCATTACCATTGCCAAATCACGGGCTTTCATTTTCATTAAGCTATGCTGCGGAAAATCCGCATCAAATACAGCTACGTTGTAGCCTAACCGATAGTGCATCGTACTTGCAACAAGCGTGGTAAATGTGCTTTTGCCAACACCGCCTTTTTGAGAAGAAAAGGCGATAAACAGAGGTTTCTTTTTTGTGTCCATATTTTAAAAATTTAAAGTGTACATAATCTTTGTTTGCAGGCTTGCAAGCGTTCCGGCAAGCCGTTCTGATTTCACGCTTTCATTCAGGAAAGCTATCAGGATTGCCTGCGGGAAATACTGATTACCTGCTTCCTTTCAGTACAGCAGCCCTGCATTCATTCAGGTATCTTGTCAGGCAGGCTTGCCGTCATTCTTTCATTCCGTTTATCAATCCATCCATCAGGCGAGCCGGATAGTTGGATAGCAGGCGTTCACGCTTTCTTGCTTTCTTGCATTCCTGCCGTCTTGCATTCTTGCAATCAGGCAGGCAGGAAAACCTGCGTTCTTGAATGTGTGCGGTCTGCTCATCCTGAAGTACGGGCTGCCTGTCTTCCTGCCATCATTCAAAGGCAAAGAACCAATCAATTTCATTCGATTGTACAGCTATGGCAGTGTTTGGCGTTCAGAGGCAGCATTTGGCACTGTGGTACTGAACAATGCTTTCGGAAAGAGGGGCTTACTTTGTATTGTGATTTTTATTAACGGATTTATGCAAAAGACTTTTGACATATCAAGGGGTAAC
Source organism: Chryseobacterium sp. C2(2020) (assembly GCF_014218915.1). Taxonomy (NCBI): domain Bacteria; kingdom Pseudomonadati; phylum Bacteroidota; class Flavobacteriia; order Flavobacteriales; family Weeksellaceae; genus Chryseobacterium; species Chryseobacterium sp. C2(2020). Next base: position 53,298 of record NZ_JACLCT010000015.1, on the reverse strand, counting down.
GGGAACGGCAACAAGCCGTTTTTCCCTGTTACATTCAATCCGTCCCGCAGGGCGGATTTTTGTGTTCACCGGAACACGGCAAGTTGTGTTTTGAGCATCTCGGAATGATTTCCGATGCTCAAAACAACTTGCCCTTTGCAGGGGGCAGAAAACACCTTCCGAAGTCAGGGTTTTGTATGGATTTAAAATGGATTAGTGATGAACGATAATAACAGTAAGCAACAAAAAAAGACCGGACGCCGCCCGAAAAAAGACCCGGCGAACATCCGATACACGATTTCCTTTAACGAGCAGGAACACGCCCGTTTTCTTGCCCTTTTTGACAAATCAGGTATGCAGGTAAAGGCGCATTTTATTACGTCCTGCATCTTTGACAAGACTATTAAGACCATTCAGATTGACAAAGGAACGGTTGATTTTTATATGCGGCTGACCTCTTTTCACAGCCAGTTCCGTTCCATAGGCGTGAACTATAACCAGATTGTAAAGCTATTGTACAAGAATTTTTCGGAGAAAAAAGCCGCAGCGTTCCTTTATAAACTGGAAAAACAAACGGCTGAAATGGCGATGCTTTGTCAAAAAATCATTCAGATAAGCGAGGAATTTGAAGCCAAACACCTGAATAAACAGCCGTAGAAATGATAGCGAAAATTGGCAGAAGCGGAAATTTATACGGCGCATTGGCATACAATCAGCTTAAAGTGGAGAATGAAAACGGGCAAATTTTGTTCGCCAATAAGATGATTGAAACCGCAAGCGGTCATTATTCCGTTGCACAATTAGCCCAGTCTTTCGCTCCTTATCTGATTGCTAACCGCAATACCGAGAAACATACCTTGCATATTTCGCTCAATCCCGACCCGAAAGACAAGGTAAGCGATGATAAATTTCGGGAAATGGCAGAGGAATATATGCGGGAAATGGGTTACGGCGAACAGCCTTTTGTAGTATTCAAACACACCGATATTGACCGCAGCCATATTCATATTGTATCGGTTTGTGTTGATGAGCAGGGCAAGAAAATTTCGGATAAGTTCGAGAAAATGCGGTCTATGAACCTGTGCCGGGAGTTGGAAAGAAAACACGGGTTGATACCCGCAACAGACAAAGAACGCAATCAGAATGATAAGGTTTTCCGTCCGGTAGATTATCGGGCGGGCGATGTAAAAAGCCAAATCGCTTCGGTAGTCCGACACTTGCCGAATTATTACCAGTACCAAAGTTTGGGCGAATACAATGCTTTGCTATCTCTTTTCAATATTACCGCCGAGAAAATAGAGGGAGAATTACAGGGAAAGATGCAGCAGGGTTTATTATACATTCCCTTAAATGAAAAAGGCGAAAGAGCCGGGCATCCGTTCAAGGCTTCCCTCTTCGGGAAGAGCGCAGGGCTACCTGCTTTGGAATTGCATTTTGCGAAATGCAAAACAGCTTTAAAAGACCACCCAAGCAAGCAAACCCTAAAAGCTGCCGCTGCCATTGCCCTGAAAACAACGGGCGATGAGCAGGCTTTTAAAAAGCAATTGGCTGAACAGGGCATTAACATAGTGGTGCGCCGGAATGATACAGGTCGCATTTACGGAATGACTTTCATAGACCATAATTCCAAAACGGTTTGGAACGGTTCACGTTTGGGCAAGGAACTTTCTGCCAATGTCTTTAATGATTACTGGAATAATAACATCAAACCGGAGATGAAAGAACCTGCTTTACAGCAACCCAAAATATCCACATCAAATGATGCGGATCTTCCTGCGGAAGAACCACACCATTTGTTCGACTTCTTATCTACGAATAAGCACGAAGACGGTTTGATAGAAGCATTGGGCGGCTTACTGCCCGAAGCCCAGGGCGAAGATTATGAAGAATTGGATTTTGCTAACAAGATGAAAAAGAAACGCAAACGCCAAAGAGGTCAGAAATAGTAATCAGCCAAATACTGCCACACAACGCCACTGGCTGCCACATTCTTAGAGCCACTCCGCAGAGCCTTTAAATTCACGCCCGAACATTAAAACTTAAAATAATGCAGGGAGAAGACGATTTAAGAGGGCTTGCCAAGATAATGGCTTTTATGCGGGCAGTCAGTATTCTATTGGTGCTGATGCACCTTTATTGGTTCTGCTACGGTTTCTTTTTAGAACGTGGGTGGACGTTGGAAGTAATCAACAAAATACTGGGCAATTTCGACAGAACGGCAGGTTTGTTCTCACATACCTTATACACCAAAGCATTTGCTTTGGTTTTGTTGGCTTTGAGTTGCTTAGGGACGAAAGGTGTAAAGAATGAGAAGATAACTTGGTCTAAAATTTATGTGGCTTTGGGCATAGGTTCTGTACTGTTCTTTCTGAACACCCCATTATTAAAGCTATCTCCGGTAATTGGTACATTTCTATATATCCTCACTATCTCGTTAGGTTATATTGCCTTATTGATGGCAGGGGTATGGATGAGCCGATTGCTCCGTACCAACCTAATGGACGACGTTTTCAATAATGAAAACGAGAGCTTCCAACAGGAAACCAAACTGATGGAAAATGAATATTCCGTCAATCTGCCCACTAAATTTTACTATAAAGACAAATGGAACAACGGTTGGATAAACATTGTAAATCCTTTCAGGGCAACTATTGTGTTGGGTACTCCGGGTTCAGGAAAATCCTATGCCATTGTAAACAACTACATCAAGCAGCAGATTGAGAAAGGCTTTAGTATGTACATCTACGATTTCAAATTCGACGACCTTTCCACCATTGCCTACAATCACTTACTGAAGCACCGGGACAAGTATAAAATTCAGCCGAAATTCTACGTGATAAATTTCGACGACCCACGCAAGAGCCACCGTTGCAATCCACTCAATCCCGACTTTATGACGGACATTTCAGATGCTTATGAAGCGGCTTACACGATAATGCTGAACCTCAACAGGTCGTGGATACAGAAGCAAGGGGATTTCTTTGTGGAAAGCCCAATCATCTTGCTTGCAGCAATAATTTGGTATCTCAAAATCTACGAAAACGGGAAGTATTGCACTTTCCCGCACGCCATCGAATTGCTTAATAAAAAATACTCTGATGTATTCACGATTTTAACCTCATACCCCGAACTGGAAAATTATTTATCGCCCTTTATGGATGCGTGGCAAGGTGGCGCACAAGACCAGTTACAAGGTCAGATAGCATCGGCAAAAATCCCTTTATCAAGAATGATTAGCCCGCAACTGTACTGGGTTATGACGGGCGACGATTTTACGCTCGACATCAATAACCCGAAAGAACCAAAGATTTTGTGTGTAGGTAATAACCCCGACCGCCAAAATATTTATTCGGCAGCTTTGGGTTTGTACAACTCCCGGATTGTAAAATTAATCAACAAAAAAGGACAGTTAAAAAGCTCCGTCATCATCGACGAGCTGCCGACGATATATTTTAGAGGACTGGACAATCTCATCGCAACGGCGAGAAGTAATAAGGTGGCGGTATGCCTGGGTTTTCAGGACTTTTCGCAATTAACAAGAGATTACGGCGATAAGGAAAGCAAGGTTATTCAGAATACCGTCGGTAATGTTTTCAGCGGGCAGGTTGTAGGCGAAACGGCAAAGAGCCTTTCCGAACGCTTCGGTAAAGTGTTGCAGAAACGCCAGAGTATGACCATCAACCGAAATGATAAATCTACCTCTATATCTACCCAGTTGGATAGCCTGATACCTGCCTCTAAAATTTCGACCTTAACGCAGGGGATGTTTGTAGGTTCCGTATCGGATAACTTCGACGAGCGCATTGAACAAAAAATATTTCACGCCGAAATCGTCGTGGACAATGACAAGGTAGCTGCTGAAACAAAAGCCTATCAGAAGATACCGCAGATTTTATCTTTTGTGGATGAGCAGGGCGAGGATAAGATGAAGCAGGAAATTGAAGCCAATTACAAGCACATAAAATCCGACATCCTGAATATTGTTGTAAGTGAAATGGAGCGCATAAAGAACGACCCGAACTTGCAGCATTTGGTACAAGAGGGATAAAATAAAAGGGAGGTCTAATACCTCCCTTTTATTTTGCCCATATGCTATGTTACTACAATATGCCACGAGGCAGATGAATACCTTTTGTCCTTACAATGCTGTCCTGAACTGTTGGCGTTTCTTTAGGCTTTTCTACCTGCTCCAGAGCATCTGCTTTTGTTTCCGGTGTAATGGATAGCTGTATCTTCCGTTCTACGGCAGCCAGTTCCGTTTTGAGTTCGCTCAATCGGCTTTCCTTTGCCCACGTACCGTTGAGTACGTCCTGAAGCACGGGCAGGTCTTTTTGGATTTCCGCAATCTTATCCTCTTCCTGTTTGATAAAGCCCGGCAGCTTATCCAAAGCCCGAATAAAGTTCATTGCGGCGGTTTCAGGGTCTTTCGCCATTACACCGTTATTGAACGTGTATTTGATATTGCCCTCGCCCTGGACAAAGAAACGGTTGGTCTTTTCGACAAGGCTTGCACTGTCTTTCTGTGTCAGTTCTGTTTTTACCAACAGCATAAAACCATACAGCGTACCGATTTCATCATACTGCCCCCCGGTGTGGGCTTTGTCTGCAATCTGGTTGAGCTTCGCACCGATTTGTTTCGGGTTGGCATTCGGCGGCAATCCATCCAACAGCACAGGGTTTTCGATTGTATCGTCCGAACGCTTTTGCAGGCGTTGCTGTAAGTTTTCCCAGTCCGTGCTCATCCGCTTCAAGCGGGATTGGGTGCTTTGCAGCATTTCCGTATAGTTCTCCACCTTAGATTTGGCACTGGATTTAGAACGGTTGAACGCCTGCTTTTCGCTTTCCAGTCCGGCAATCTGTTTCTCCAGTTTGGCTTTATCCAACAGGTCTGTATTTCCTGACAGGATTGCCACGTATTCCGAGAAGTTCATTCCCGATTTTTCGTCCATACTTCCCTCGTCAATCGTTCTTTTGGTCAGGTTGTTGGTCTTTAACTGGTCGATGAAAAGCTGCTTATTGTACAGCAGGTTAAACTTGTAGCTATCCAGTGATTTTTCTACGGCGTAGATAATCACAGCTACTTTGTTATCGGCAAAGAATTTGGCAACCTCATTGCCTTTGCGGATTGCCCGCCCGTCCCTTTGGGCGAGGTCTGACGGTCGCCACGGCGTATCTAAATGATGCACGGCTACGGCTCTTTTCTGTGCATTCACACCCGTGCCTAACATACTGGTAGAACCGAACAGCACCCGGATTTTACCCTCGTTCATTCCATTGATAAGGTCTTTACGCTGCTTATCATTTTTAGCTTCCTGAATAAACCGCACTTCGTTTGCAGGTATGCCGTGGTCTTCTACGAGCTTGCGTTTGATTTCGGAGTACACATTCCATTCGCCGGGCTTGTAGGTTCCCAAATCGGAAAACACGAACTGCGTTCCTTTCTGTGCGTTGAACTCTTTGTAATACTTGGCAATGTTTGCCGCACAATGCGAAGCCTTGTTATCGGGATGGTCTTCATATATCCCGCTTACCAAACGCATATCAAGCGACATCTTACGGGCATAGTCCGTAGCAATGAGCATCTTTGCTTTTTCTTCCCTTTGCGATAGTGGTAATCTTCCGAGCAAAGTAGCATCGCCCGTTTTAGCAAACTGCATCAGGCTTTGGATAAAATCTTCTTGGTCGGGCGTTGGCGGTATATTGTACAATACCTCATTCTTTTCGGGGCGGTCAATACCAATATCCTTTGCCGTCCTGTAATCTGTTATTTCAGAATAGAACTGCGCCAGTTCCGGCACTTTGATGAAGTAGCGGAAACGCTCTTTAGCGACTATATTATTGGCTACCGAAAATTCATAATCGGTCGTTTTCCTTGCATAGATAGCTGCCCACGCATCAAAAGAATGAATGCCTTGTTTTTCCAATGCACGAGGGCGCAGGTACTTGAATAGTAGGTACAATTCCGTTAATGAGTTGCTGATAGTTGTACCCGAAAGAAAAGTTGCTCCCATATCCGCATTGGTTCGCTCCTGAATGGTGCGGATAGCAAAGAGCAGGTTAAGTGCCTTTTGGCTCCCGTCCACATTACCCAGTCCGGCTACCCGTGTGTGACGGGTGTTAAACATCAGGTTTTTGAACTGGTGGCTTTCATCCACAAACAAATGGTCTATACCCATCATTTTGAAGTCCACAATATCATCTTTGCGGTTTTCAATATCGTGTTGGAGTGTTTTCAGTTTTACTTCAAGATTTTCTTTCCTTTTGATTACACCCGAAAGCATCCCCCTTGTTACTTCCTTACCTTGCGATTGCAGGGCATCGAGGTTGCGCTCTACGCTGTCTAATTCTATTTCGAGGATTTCCTTTTGTATTTCGGGCGATTGCGGTATCATTCCGAACTGGTCGTGCGTGAGTATCACACAATCCCAATCGTTGTTTTTAATATCCCCGAAAATCCGCAGGCGTTTTTGAGGTGTAAAATCATCAATACCTGGATAAAGGATTTTAGCGTGTGGATAGGCTTTGCGGTAGTCTTCAGCAATGGCAGGTATATTCGCTTTCAGCCCAATTATCATTGGTTTATGGGCTAAGCCCAACCGCTTCATTTCCTGTGCTGCTGTACACATTATCAGCGTTTTTCCTGCACCTACTTCGTGGTCGCAGATAGCACCGTTGTTCAGTTTTATCATCCAAACGGTGTCCTTTTGGCTTGAATAAAGGTCTTCAATACCTGCTGCCTTTCGGTCTAATCCCGGAAAGTCCTGATGACTGCCGTCATAGTTCGGGCGAACAAAACAGTTAAAGGTATCATTGTATTGGTCTGTCAGCCTGTTTTTAAACTCATCATTCTGTGCGTGAAGCCAATCGGTAAAGGCAGTACGGATTTCATCAATCTTGGTGTTCGCCATTTGTATGGCTTCCATATCCCGTACTTTGACCTCTTGGTCGCCAACCATTACTTTTTTGGTAATATCCGGCGTGGTATTGACAAGGGCGTGTTTGAGCAGGGCAATACCGTCAAATGTTCGGCTTTCTGCCTTGACTGCATATTTTTCCCAAATGTGCATATTGCCGTGATGACACTTTACGGAAAAGTCGTCGGAGCTTTCGGAATAATGAACCAGTACATCGGCATCAAACAAATGCGAAGCAAACCGGGCATAAATTCCCGTAGGTATCCACCGTTCGCCGAGGTTAAAATCCAACTCTTCAAATTCAATCCGTCTTGGTCGGGCTTCTTCTAAAGCAGTAAGGCTTTCTTTGGCTTCCTTGTCATCGGGATTGTTTTCGAGATAGGTTTTTACTTCGTTGGCTTTCTCAACAACGTTGCCTGCAATCCACCGTTCAGCAATTTCATATTCCTGTTGTAGCGGATTGTAGAACAACCGCCCGTGCAAGGCTTCTTTTAGCGTATCGACAGGCAGGCTGCTGATTTCGGACATAAAATCCAAATCCACGCTTCCGTATTTGTTCAGCGATGCCGCTAAAGCCTCTTCGGGATTGTCGGTTGCTAATGTGGTAATAGAAAAGCTGACAGGGCGGCTGAATATATCCGCTTTATGAATTACGCCCCCGATAATACGTTCCAGATACGGTATTTCCTTGCCTGCGCTGTCTGTCTTTATGAGCTTGGCATTGTCGGCAGCATTCAGATTGCCGTATTTTTTAGTAAAGGCATCATAAAGGAGGTTCAGCGTTTCCCGTTCTTCCTTGTGTTCAGTTTGCTTTTCAGCTTCATTTTGATAGAGGTTAATATAACTATCCCTTACGGCAATATAGGCTTCGGCTCTTGCTTTTTGTAAAGTCGGTAATTGCAATGGATGAAAGGTTGCTGATGATTTTTCTTCGTTTCTTTCGACATCTTGCAGATAACCAACCCAACCATTATCTACAACAAGGCAATCATTACGGTGGAAAGATTGCAGTTCGCCATTATACGGAGCAGGTTTGGGAATGGCATTATTAACGGCACTGGGAACGGCTGACTTATCAGTCTGGCCATTCCCGTTTATTTGAGAAAACAGGTCGCCAATTGCTTCCTGATTTTTGCCGTTTATCTTTGGAGTACCGTTAGCAGTACCGTTGGTTTTTGGTGGTATATAGGTTTGCTGCAATACACCACTGAACAGGTCGGTTTGGCGACCTATTGTATCTCTGCTTTTTCGGGTGCTTTGCCTTGTGCTTCGGGTTGTTCTTTTGGGTAACGCAATTACGGCAACAGGTTCGCCCGCACTTTCAAACAGGTCGAAAATGCTTAGTTGCTTCAATTCCTGCGGGATTTCCTGACGGATAACCGGAGTTGGTTCGGGTTGTAGCTTTTGCCGAATGGTTACAGGGTCTATTACCGGAGGTATAACCTTTGGTTCAACCGGGATTTGTATAATAGGCTCATCGTTCCGTTCGCCTTTGTATAAACCCAAATTCAGATGCTTACCGAAATCTTCGGAAAGCATTTGTTTTAAATCTTTGGCAATCCCATCAACACCGTTTTTATGCGTATAGATTAAGGCAGGCTGTCCGTATGGGTCTGTACCTAATTTGTAGTCTGTATGCACAATCCTTGCACTGTTTTGAAACAAGGCATTGCCTGGTGTATTGTATTCGGTTGGATTGCTTCGGCAAAACAGATCTTCCCTTTCGGTCAGATTTTCTTTTGCCGTATTTTTTTGCAGGATAATCAGGTCGCTGCCGACTTCCGTACCTGCATATTCTGTAAACAGGTTGTTAGGCAATCTTACAACCGATACCAAATTATTATCCTGCATTAACGCCCTGCGTATGGGTTCGTTTTTAGGACTGTTCAATATGCCTTGTGAAGTAATATAAACTAACAAACCACCCTCACGGAGCATATCAGCACCTTTCAGAAAGAAGTAATTATGTATGCTTCGGGCAGCCTGTATTTTTGCATCGTCCCTGCTTCGGGTATAAGAAAGGTCGAATACGGAAGTATCGCCAAAAGGAATGTTACTGGCTACTACATCATAGCTGTTTTGTTCCCTTTCGGGAATTTCCTCAAAACCGCTTACACGTACATTGCTTTCGGGATAGAGCTGCTTTAAAATCTTGCCTGTCAGCAAGTCTTTTTCATAGGCAGTAACATTTGCTTTTTGACTTTCCGAAAAGGACTGTACAAATGAGCCGATACCTGCGGAGGGTTCGAGGAATTTATTAATATGCAGACCGCTATCACGCAAGGCTGATGAAATGGCATCTATGACCTTTGGCGGGGTATAAAAAGCCGTTAAAACAGAACTTTTCATACTATCCACGTACCTGCGGTACTGCTTTTCGTCTTCGGAATTTTCTTTGAGTAGTTGGTGGAGTTCCTGCGTAATCGGAAAGAGGTCGTGTTCCGTTTTTCTCCAATTATTGATGTCTATTTCGTTTTCAATAGGGTTCAGAACGAATTTAAGACCGCCAAATCCGCTGTATTGCATCATTAGCAGTCTTTCGCCTACGGTGGCTTGCCGTTTCTCCTTTTCCAGTTTAAAAACAATTCGCAGGGCATCAATATTCTTTTGGAGATGGAACCGCTTACTGAAGCCCATTTTCCTCAATCCATATTGCGATGGTTCCGGTCAGTTCGGTATAGAGTAAATCGAACTCAAACCCGTAGGCGAAATCATCAGTTAATTCATAGCCTGCAAATACAGGTTCGCAAATAGGAAACATTTTCAGGGCGAACGGTCGCAGTTCCTCATCTGCCATTATGGTATCAAACTCATTGCATACCACTTTAAAAACCGTGTCGAACTTGGAGAAGTGTAAGCCCTCAAACAATATGTAATTGGCTATTTCATTGCATTGCTCTACGGCGTTTCCCGACCGGAACGCCCCCTCATAAGCGTTGGCAGCCCACGAAGACCGTTGGTCTATAAATTTTTGGTCGTGTGCCTTTTCGGGGAAGCTGCTGTTTAATAATTCTTGCAGTCGTAATCTGAAATACGATAGGTCTTTTTGCTGTACGTCCATACTATATTTTGTTTAGAATTTTACTTAAATCCTAAAATTATAAGCGGAAGCAAATGCCTTTGTGAATGTTGCAGGGTTTGGCGTTGAGAGGCGGTATTTGGCGTAATGGACAATAAAAAACCTCTGAAAAATTCAGAGGTTCATTTTTATGGCTTGTTAAGGATTTGGAGCATCCTACCGACTTCAATATCCATTCGAGAAAAGGCAAACCATTTTTTGCCCAGGTCTTTGAGTGATGCCCCGATATGGTAAAGCTCTGTATTGTCAATAATCAAAAAACGGTCGTGGGCATCGGAGAAAATCTCAATATCTATTGCAGGATATTGGCTGTTGTAGCGTTGTAAATCTAACCGTAACTGGTTACTGATGCTTTTGGTAAGGATAGTGGCAGTTACATTATCATTGCGCTTACCCAATAAAGTAAGCACCGTATCATCCACATAATTGTCAAGCAGGATAATGGAACTTCCGGCTTTACGGATAATATCGGAAACAAAAGTATAGGCATCAAAAACCTGTCCGTTGTAAAAGATACCTTTTTCGCTGTGCAGCTTGTCGCTTTCCAAAGCCTTAAAAATCTCTTCAAATTTTTGGTCGGCTTCCAGTTGCCTCAATTCAATATTATCTAACCGATGAAACAAAGAAGCATTGCTAATGAGCATACGCCGCATTTCTACAAAGGCTTCCATTATTTGAACGCTCATTTTTACCGCTATATCGGAACGGAGTATGGCAGATGCCATTGCAACCCCCTGTTCGGTAAAAACATAGGGTAAATAACGTCTGCCGCCGTAATTTAAACTTGAGGTTCCAATTTGGAACCTCAAGTTTTCAACTTCCTTTTCAGTCAGTTGAAAGCAGAACGAAGCAGGAAAACGCTCGATATTCCGTTTTACGGCTTTGTTGAGGTTCTTTGTTTCCACCTGATACAAGGAAGCAAGGTCGCTATCCAACATCACTTGTTTGCCCCGAATAGTATAAATCAGGTTCCTTATTTCTTTGGGTACAATAGACGATTTATTTTCCATTACGCTTATTGCTTTTGTTTTTTTCAAACTCAAAGGAGGTTTCTGCATTTTCTTTCAGCACGATGTAAGCATCGAATTTCTTTCCGGCTTTGCTTGTCATTCCTTTGATTAAAGCCGTTTTACCTTTATTGACAAGGCTTACTATATTTTCGATACTGATTTGTACCCCGCAGACGGTACGGAACTGCACCCAGTTACAAGCCTCATCAGCACATTTCACAATCTTATCACGAATGATGAGTTGCTGACTTTTGCATTTAGGGCAGGTCAATTTCGGCTGATTAGTATTTGCAATAGAAGTTTGCAGCAGTTCATTGGTAATAGATTTTGCATAGGTTTCCATTTCTTTTTGAAATGTTCCGGCATCCGCTTCGTTGTTTTCAATTTTCTGCAATGCCAGTTCCCATTCTGCGGTCATAGCTACATCTGCAATCTTGCGTTCTTTAACAAGCCCGTACACCTGCAATCCTTTTTCAGTAGGTATTAAGGAACGCTTATCCCTTTGGATATAATTACGGGTAAACAAGGTTTCGATAATGGCGGCTCTTGTTGCAGGAGTACCAATACCAATATTTTTTAAGGCTTTCCGTTCTTCCTCGTTTTCAATTTCTTTTCCGGCGGTTTCCATAGCCGATAAAAGCCCGGCTTCTGTATAAAGCACTGGCGGTTTGGTTTGCTTTTCCAAAACGGCAGCTTCCTTTATTTTGAGTTCGTCGCCTTTAGTCAGTTCGGGTAGTTCCTGTACTGGCTCTTCGCCATCATCGGTAAAACTTCCTTTGATGGAACGCCAACCCGCTTCCTGAATTTTACAGCCTTTTGCTGTAAAATCATAGTGCAACACCTGCAATGATACATCGGTTATTTCTTTGACACAGGCTTGTGATATGGCTTCGAGCAGGCGAAGTGCAATCATATTGTAAATCTTATCTTCATCTGCGTTCAACACAGACGGCACTTTGTCGGTAATCAATAAACCGTGATGGTCCGTTACACGGAGGTCATTCACGATACGTTTATTGAACCGTCCCCATTTGATTTTGCTAAGGGCTTGTTTGCAATCTTCACGGTTCTGCAATGCCCGCACAAGGTTGGGAATTTCTGCCCACATATCTTCAGGTATGTATTTGCTTCCGGTACGGGGATAAGTGATAAATTTCTTTTCGTACAGGCTTTGCGCAATATTGAGCGTTGCTTCAGCGGATAATTTCAGTCTTTTGTTGGCTTCCTTTTGCAAACCCGTCAAATCAAAAAGTAAAGGCGGTTGTTCTGTAACGCTTTTAGTTTCTACCGATGTAACGGTTGCAATTTCACTTCGCTGAATGGCTTTCAGTGTATCATCAGCAAGATGCTTTTCATCCCACTTGGTAACGGAAATGCTTTTGAAATCAACCTGTGCTTTGTGATGTAGCAATTGTATCTGCCAGTATTTCTTTACAGAGAAATTTTTGTTTTCGAGATAACGTTTGCATATCAAAGCTAATGTCGGAGTTTGCACTCTTCCGAGCGAATAAATACCATTGCCTGCGGCAATGCTCAACGCCTGTGTAGCGTTGATGCCTACAAGCCAATCGGCACGGCTCCTGCCTTGTGCAGCCTGATATAATCCGTCAAATGCTGCCCCGTTTTTCAGGTTGTCAAAGCCCTGCTTAATTGCCTTTTCTGTAAGCGAACTAATCCAAAGGCGTTCAAACGGCTTGTTGCATTTCAGGTATTCATAAATGTACCTGAAAATGAGTTCGCCCTCACGACCTGCATCGGTCGCAACGATAATGCTATCGCTTTTATTGAACAATTCTTTGATTACTTTCAGTTGCTTTAATGCGCCAGTATCAGCAGTATAGCCTTTATCTTTCTTGACCTTGCGAACGGTCAATAAAAAGGGGTTAGGTAATATAGGCAAAGCGGCTTTGTCAAATCCCGAAATCCCGTAATCTTCGGGCATTCCCAGTCCTATTAAATGACCGAATGCCCACGTAACAAAATAGCCGTTACCTGTCAGGTAGCCGTCCTTTTTTTCAGATGCTCCCAACAAGCCGGCTATCTCCCTTGCTACGCTTGGTTTTTCTGCAATAATTGTTTTCATACTGTATTACATTTTTCTGCCTTTGGATTTTGCAGGAGTTTCAGGCTTTTCCTGTTGTTCCTGCTGCTTTTCATTTTTCGGTCTTTGTTGCCCGGACTTCAAAGGCTCTTTGATGTTCTTAGTTGCTTCGTTGGTTTTGCCCTCTGAATTAACGGCAGTCTGTGTTTTATGGGCTTCGGCAGTTTCTACCCGTGCTTTATACTGACCGGGAAATTCAAAGTTGGTCTTTCCGGTATCTTTGTCGAAAGTGATATAACCCTTATAGGGTTGGTCTTTTCTATCTTTCAGTTCCACATATATGGTTTGCCCGGCTTTGAACTTGTTGTACTGCTCATCATCCAGTTCTTTGCCCCTGAAAGTTTTTGGAGCTTCCTGCGGTTGGCTTTGCTGATTATTCTGCTGATTGCCCTGTTGATTGTTTTGTTGGTTGGTTTGCGCCTGCTGATGGTTATTGCTTCTGTCAAACAGGAACTCCACATATCGTTTGTCCGCATTAAACTGTACCGTTGCAGAAAACTCTGTGCCTTTGGTAGAAATCATACCTTCCAGATAAAGCGGTTTGCCTTCCATTAAGGTTTGCTTTTGCTCGTCATTCAGTTTCACACCTTTTAACTCATCAGGTATTTTTATGAAGTCAGTTCGCAATGCCACCACATCATTTGTAAGCCTGTCAATGCTGATAATAGACGGCATCAGTTCGCCTGTTTTAGAATTTACCAAATTGACTACACGCCCCATATTGCCCGTTTCAAGCAGGTTTTTCTTGTCTTCGTCCGTAAACTTGTGACCGAAAAACTCAAAATGGAGGTTAGGCTCTTTTTTGATACCGTGTATTGCCACGATAACATTGCCATCTTCCGCTTGCTGTAAAGACAAACGGGCATCCGTGCGCAGAATAGAACCGCCGAGGTTAATACCTATCGGTAAGAGTTCATTGGTTTTGTAACCTCTTAATAGAGGGTCAAGCAGGTTTCTTTTTTCAAGATACTCTTTGCTTAATCCGAGGTTTTTCATTGTGTCCCAATCAATCTGCTCCGGCTTGTAGCGATATTCGCTCGCTTCCGTTGTTGTTTGTGCTGTTGCCATATTATTTTGATTTTCTTGTTTTTTATCCTGTTGCGGTTCTGCCTTTACTTCGAGTTCTTTCAGCACTTTGTCGCCGTCGGGACTGGGCTTATCCACGTGCTTTTGTAATTCCTGTGCTTTTTCAGCAGCAATAGGGGCGGGTACTTTGAAGAAAGTAAAGTTTGTAGGGTTCTTTAACTGGCTGAAAAAATTAGAAAAGAAGTTGGAAAAGAAATCGCCGCTTTTGTCCACACGCATAAACTGGCTTTGGTTTTCCTTAGTAGGGTCAACGGTTTCCATTTTCCCTTTTTCGTCGATACTCTTCACTGCCTGGATTTTCATTTTTTCTTTATCCAGTACGAGTAATATGTCCGATAGCTGTTCGGGCATATCCTGTTTATTAGTTGTTTCTTCGCTCATAATCTGAAAATTTTAAAAATTCACTGTCGAATGTAAAGGAAGCCTGCACCGCTTTGCACTATGTGGCAGTCAAAGGCAGTGTTTGTCACTTATTGGCATCCAGTTTGGGCAAAGGCGGGTTAAAACTTTCCCTGATGAACTGGTGCACATCGGATAGTTTGTAATACAATTTGCCACTAATGGTATAGTAAGGGAGCTTGCCGATGGAGCGATACCGTTGCAGGGAACGGTTACTGATTTTCAGCATTTGCAATAAATCCTGATTATCCAGTAATTCTTCGCCGTCTATACTGTTGCGTTTCTTTTGTAAGTCGTCTATGTGGTTGCCGAGAATGTCGAGCCTGTCCATTATGCGTTCCATCCACGCCACAAATTCCATTTTGTCGATGTTCATACCTTATACTTTTACTTATTACCTGATTTCAGCTTTCTGCCTTTTTCGATGTAGCTTTTGCCTTGCGCCATAAGCTGCTCCACGTATTCATCGGTGGTCTGCACGGCATTGGCGTTCAGCATTTCCTTGATTGCGCCAATCGTATAGTAATACTGCCCGTACATTTTTGAAAAGGCTATCTGCCCGTTGGTGCGCATACGCCACAATGTTTTTTCGCTGATGTGGAGGTACTGGCAGACTTCGTGATTGTTGAGCCACAAACTATCGTAGCTTGTATCTTCCAGTTTGAGGATATATTCGCTGATGGCTTTCAACCGTTCGTTGAGGTGCTTCCACACTTCTTCGTCAACTGTTATAATATTCATTGCGCTGTCGTTTAATGTTCACAGGGCAAAATTCAGAAGTGTGGCAGTGTTTGTCTGCCAATGCTTGCCAATTGAAAAAGCAGTTTTTTGAAAATTTTACAATTTGACGGAAAGCCTCATTAAATAAGGGTTTTGGCGAATTTTCCGATTTGAGGTATAGTAAAACAAGCCCTTATGCCAATTGGCATATATGGGCAAGCGCAAACACAAAAAAAGCAATACGGGATGCATATCGCTTTCAAACTCTTTATTGATGGAGTGTTTATAAGTCCTTATCCATATATTCTTCCAGTGCCTGTTTCAAATGGTCTAAAAACAAGGTGCGGGAGCCTGCACGGGTTTTCATCCGGTGGAATGCGTGATGCACATCGGTCAATGATATTCGGAACAAGACTTGTGAAATAGCAGTGAGCTTCCGGATGCCCAACTTACCGTCCGAAATAGCACCTGATGCGTACAGGGCATACATCAGCTCAATCAGAGCGTTTTTGCTGTCCGTCCAGGAAAGTTCTTTGATGTCGTCTGTGTTCTGAAAAAAGGTGTCGGGATTTTCTTCGGGGCTGATTTTGGTTAAGAGGTAGGCGTATAACAGGTCGTTGGCGAGGATGCGGGCTACTTTGTAATCGTAATAGGTAGAGAATTGCGGGTCGATTTCAAAAACGTAGCTGTTAAGCCCATCAAGGTAATTTATCTGCCCACGCTTAAAATATTCGTGGTCTTTATCCACCCTGCCCGAACGGTAGTAGCGATAAAAATGGGAGTTGCAGATGTGTTCCCTGAACTCAATCTTTAGCTCCGTTAAATGGTTCGAGAAATAGTTATGATACATTTTCCCATTATTGACCGGACACGAGGTTTCTATCCGGTAGAGCTTGTTATAATAGATGAGTTTGCCCAGGATTTGGGGCTTAATCATTTTAAAGAACTCAATCTCTTTTGCATCGTTCTCAAATCCCGAACTTAGCACACATTCTTTTGCCGAAACCAATAGCTCCTGAAGAAAGACCGTCATTTGAAAAGCCTCTTCAATTAGCCCCGAGCACGTAATTGAAAATTTTCGTTCCTGCTCCTGAATTTCGGTAACAATAGTTCCTAATGACTTTCTCATAGTAGGGAGGATTACGTTATCAATATCAGAGTACCTTAGCAAATGTTATTAATAAACAGCACTTTAACCGCCAATATTCCCCTACAATGGGGAAGATTTTAGCTGTTTTCCCCTATGAAAACCGTTGTTTGCATCACTTAGTCGCTCATAATCAATAAATACTTAATTTTTAATCTTAAATTTGTACTTGCGTATTGATGCAACAAAATGAATTGTGATTTAGCGAAATATGAGTACATTATTTATCAAAAATATGGTCTGCAACCGTTGCATCCTCGTAGTTCAGAACGAACTCGACAAGCTCGGCATAGAGGCTACCAATATAAAACTGGGCGAAATAACCCTTAAAAAAGATTTAACCACCAAAGAACGTGAAGAATTGGAAAACGTTTTAGACCCTTTGGGTTTTCAGGTCATCGACGACAAGAAGAGCCGGATGATTGAGAAAATAAAGAACGTTATCATTGACCTGGTGCACCATCAGGACAACGATGCGAAAACCAATCTTTCGGACGTGTTGAGCGATGCGCTACACCACGATTACAACTACCTTAGCAACCTGTTTTCCGATATTGAGGGTACGACTATTGAGAAGTATTTTATCGCACAGAAAGTAGAAAAGATAAAAGAACTGTTGGTGTACGATGAACTGTCGTTAAGCGAGATTGCCGACCGTATGAATTATTCGAGCGTGGCATATTTGAGCAACCAGTTCAAGAAAGTAACAGGGCTTACACCGAGCCATTTCAAGCAGATACGGGAAGACAAGCGCAAGCCACTGGATAAGGTTTAAGTAAATCTTACAAATCAAACCCAGAATTTCACAATAGAACTCCTCTTTATTGTTGCCACCTTTGCATTATGAAAATAAAGCAATCGAGATATGGCAACAAATAGAGAAACAATTTACATTCCTTTAGAGGATGTAGAAAGCGAACACTGTGCATTAATCGTCGAAAAAGGACTGGCACAGGTAAAAGGCGTAGAAACCCACAAAGTAGAGCTAAATAACCGCAGGGCGGCTATTACCGTTAATGATAACGAGGTAGTAGGCGAAGCTGTAAAGGCAATCAAAGATTTGGGCTACGGCGTTCCCACCGTTAAAAAGACCTATCCTGTATTGGGTATGACTTGTGCCTCTTGTGCAGGCAGTGCCGAGAGTATGGCAAAATACACTCCGGGCGTAGTAAATGCGGAAGTGAATTACGGTACAGGAAACCTCAACGTTGAGTTCCTGCCTAATATAACCAGTTCCGAGCAAATCAGGAAAGCGGTACAGGACGGCGGTTATGACCTCTTGCTCGAAGATGAGAACAAGCAGCAGGAAACCTTAGAAGCTATCCACGCCGAAAAATTCAGAAAACTTAAAAACAAAACCATTTGGGCGGTAATCCTATCGCTCCCGGTAGTCATTATCGGTATGTTCTTTATGAATATGCCTTATGGTAACGAAATAATGTGGGCGTTTTCCACTCCGGTAGTGCTTTGGTTAGGTAAGGACTTTTTCATCAATGCGTGGAAGCAGGCAAAACACCGTTCTGCCAATATGGACACGTTGGTTGCATTAAGTACAGGTATCGCCTATATATTCAGCGTATTCAATATGCTGTTTATGGACTTTTGGCATCAGAGAGGCTTACACGCTCACGTGTATTTTGAAGCCGCAGCCGTAATCGTTGCTTTTATCCTATTGGGTAAACTATTGGAAGAAAAAGCCAAAGGCAATACCTCGTCAGCCATTAAAAAGTTGATGGGCTTACAGCCGAAAACAGTTATCGTAATAGAAGCGGACGGAACGGAAAGACAAAAAGCCATCGAAGATGTAAACGCAGGCGATATTATTTTGGTTAAGCCGGGCGAAAAAATCGCAGTGGATGGTATGGTCGTATCGGGCAATTCGTATGTTGATGAAAGTATGCTAAGCGGCGAGCCTGTTCCGGTACTGAAAAAGGAAAACGAAAAGGTATTTGCCGGAACCATCAACCAAAAAGGTAGTTTCCAGTTCAAGGCGGTAAAAGTGGGTAAAGAAACAATGCTTGCCCAAATCATCAAAATGGTGCAGGATGCACAGGGAA
This sequence comes from Chryseobacterium sp. C2(2020), assembly GCF_014218915.1. Lineage (NCBI taxonomy): Bacteria > Pseudomonadati > Bacteroidota > Flavobacteriia > Flavobacteriales > Weeksellaceae > Chryseobacterium > Chryseobacterium sp. C2(2020). Next base: position 34,806 of record NZ_JACLCT010000015.1, on the reverse strand, counting down.
GTAAAGCACCCGTACAAAAACTGGTGGATAAAATCGCAGGGATTTTCGTTCCCGTGGTTATCAGCATTGCCATTCTTACATTTATCCTTTGGTACTTCTTAGGCGGCGACAATGGCGTTGTACAAGGTCTTTTAGCAGCCGTAACGGTACTGGTTATCGCTTGTCCTTGTGCTTTAGGTTTGGCTACACCTACCGCTATTATGGTGGGCGTTGGTAAAGGTGCTGAAAACGGTATCCTGATTAAAGATGCGGAAAGTCTGGAACTGGCGAAGAAAGTAAACGCTATCGTACTGGATAAAACCGGAACCATTACCGAGGGAAGACCACAGGTTACAGGCATCCAATGGCTAAACAATGAGGATGCGACCAAAGATGTTTTATTGAGCATCGAAAAGCAATCGGAGCACCCATTAGCGGAAGCCGTTGTGAAAAATTTGGAGGGCGTTTCCACCACTGTATTATCAAACTTCGACAGTATCACAGGTAAAGGCGCAAAAGCCGATTACAACAACGATACTTACTATGTAGGTAATAAAAAACTGTTAGCCGAAAACAACATTACCATTGCCGACCAACTGCAACAGCAGGCGGACGAATGGGGCACACAGTCTAAAACCGTTATATGGTTTGCAAACAGCAAACAGGCTCTTTCTGTAATCGCTATTTCCGACAAAATAAAAGAAACATCGGTAGCGGCTATCAAGGAAATGCAGGATATGGGCATCGACCTGTATATGCTGACCGGAGATAACGAAGCTACGGCAAAAGCGATTGCATCGCAAACAGGCATCAAGCACTACAAAGCGGAAGTATTGCCACAGCACAAAGCAGACTTTGTAAAAGAACTGCAAGCACAGGGCAAAGTGGTAGCAATGGTGGGCGACGGTATCAACGATAGTACCGCACTGGCGACCGCCGATGTAAGTATCGCAATGGGTAAAGGTTCGGATATCGCAATGGACGTGGCTAAAATGACCATCATTTCATCAGACCTTACCAAAATTCCGCAGGCGATTAGATTGTCAAAACAGACCGTTGCGACCATTAAGCAAAATCTGTTTTGGGCGTTCATCTACAACCTTATCGGTATTCCGATTGCCGCAGGTATTCTTTACCCGATTAACGGTTTCTTACTGAACCCGATGATTGCAGGTGCAGCGATGGCTCTAAGTAGCGTGAGCGTGGTAAGTAACAGTTTACGCTTGAAGTGGAAGAAGTAAATCTTACAAATAAAACACGGAATAACGAACTAAAATAAAATGTTTTGCTGCTGAAATTTGCAGCAGAAAAACAATAATTATAAAAGAAATATGGGACACGACCACGACCACGGGCACAGCCATTCGCACAGTGCGAATAAAAAGACCCTAACTATTAGCTTAATTATCATTACGGTGTATATGGCAGTAGAAGTAATCGGCGGATTACTGACTAACAGCCTTGCACTATTAGCCGATGCGGGGCATATGTTGAGCGATGCGGTATCATTGTTCATTGCATTGATGGCATTTAAGTTCAGCAGCAAGGTAGCCGACTACGGCAAGACCTACGGCTACAAAAGATTTGAAATATTAGCGGCTGTTATCAACGGCGCAACGTTGATACTGATTTCAGGTTATATTATTTACGAAGCGATAGAACGCTTCCAGAACCCGCCGGAAATTCAATCAAGCGGTATGCTCATCGTGGCATTCATCGGCTTACTCGTTAATGTGCTTGTAGCCTGGATAATGATGCGTGGGGCTGACGTAAAAGAAAACCTGAATATGCGGGGAGCCTACCTGCACGTTATCAGCGATATGCTCGGTTCGGTAGGTGCTATCATCGCAGCTTTACTGATTATGTTCTTCGGTTGGGGATGGGCAGACCCGTTGGCAAGCGTTATTGTTTCGATACTGGTATTGCGAAGCGGTTACTTAGTTACCAAATCATCGGTACACGTACTGATGGAGGGCACACCGGAGAATGTGGAAGTAGAAAAGGTAACAGAAAAAATCCTGAAGACCGAGGGTATCAACGGTATGCACGACCTGCACATCTGGACGATTACAAGCGGACTGAATGCGCTTACCTGCCATTTGGTGGTGGATGAAAAAATGACGATTGGCGAAAGCGAAACATTGCTCCGCAAAATCGAGCATACATTGGAACACCTGAACATTCATCACGTGACTATCCAGTTGGAAACATCTGCCCATACGCACGATAATTCGGTACTGTGTACGGTAAAGGCAGACCCGTCGGGACACGACCACCATCATCATTAATCCTAATGGAACACGGTTTATTATCAAGTTTTAATCTCTAAAAAATAAATAAAAATGAAAGTGAACAAACTATTGATAGGCGCATTCGCCTCGTTAGCCATCTTCTTAGCATCGTGCGGTGGCGATACCAAAACAGCAAAAGACGGACACGCACACACCGAGGGCGACGGGCACGACCACGCTACGGAACAGGTGGTTGAAAAACCTGCCAAAAAAATTGCAGCTAAAGACAGGAACGAAAAAGGCGAGCTGATTGATGCGCACGGGCATTTGATTACAGGCTGCCCAGGTCATAAAGAAATGGTAGGTTCAGAGGGCGATATGTGCCCGAAATGTGAGTATATGACTATGATACCTATCACTTGGGACATTACCGGGGTTGATACCGTAAGGGTAACAACATTGGCTGACTATAACCCGCCTGCTGACAAACTGAAAAAATAATGTAGAACTTAGCTTTATTGCGTTTGCTAAAACGGTGGTTCCTTAATTGGGGTTGCCGTTTTTTTGTGCCCGCCACATCCGTAAAAATTACAAATCTTAGCAGTCATATCGCACTTTCAAGCCCTTAGCCGATAAGTAGATTTGTATATGGTCTAACTTTTACGGGAGGTAATTTCCTAATGACGAACAACGATATAAAAAATGCGAACCTTGTCCGAAAATCCATTGAAAACATAAGGGCGGTTTTAACGGAGAAGAACATACAGGACGTGAAAATATCCGACATTACATCGGTTGCCAAAATCTCCAGAAGCAAATTTTTCAGCTTCTTTGGCGGGATTAATACGCTGTTGGAACTGGTGCTGACCGAGGAACTGGTCAGGAGCTATGAACTGATTGCGTTGAGCATCAAAAATCAGGAGGACAAAAAGAACTTAGAGGTAGAAATGAGCCTGCTGCGGATTATCTACATCAGGAAGAACCGCATACTCTATAATTACTACAAAATTTCGGAACTCTTACCGAGCCGATACGACGAACTGAAAGAAGCCCTATCCATTAAGGAACAAAATTTGCAGTCGGATATACTAAAAGAGCACGGTGTGGAACCCAACGGTTTAAACTGGAAAAATGCTTTTGGCGTTTACTAAAGTAAACTTAAAAAGAACCAAACCGGGCTTCAAATGTTTTAAATTTAGTAATCACAAAAATTAAGAGATATGATACAGACTAAATTCCAATCGTGTATAGAAGCCTGCCTTGACTGTGTGGCTATTTGTAATCAGTGTGCCATTGCCTGTTTAAACGAAAAAGATGTAGCGCATCTGAAAAAGTGCATTCAGCTTAACCTCGAATGCGTTGCCATTTGCCAGGCGGCAGCCAACGTACTAAGCCTTGACGGGAAGTTGAGCAAAGACATTTGCAAACTTTGTGCGGATATTTGCAACGCTTGTGCCGAAGAGTGCGAGCACCACGCAGGTATGGGTATGGAGCATTGTAAAGAATGTGCCGAAGCGTGCAGAAAATGCGCACAGGCTTGTGAGAAAATGGCAGCTTAATACTGTCCTTACCGTTTCATACAAAATACAGAGGGTTCTTGCAGCCCTCTTTTTTTGTGCCCTGCCCAATCAGTAAATATCACAAATCTAACAAGGAAAAACGTAATAAGGAACCGCCCCGATGTGCGGAAATTTGCACTATCAGATAACAAATAAAATCTCAAATAGAAATGAAAAAGTTAGTGTTAGCATTGTCGGTAATCGCATTTACTGCCTGTAACAACAATCAGCAAAAAGAACAGACCACACAGGAGAGCAATCAGCCTGTAACAGAAGAAACGATTGCCCCGGCAGAAACAGGGAACGAAAATGTAATTACCATTAGTGGCGGCGATGATATGAAGTTCGACAAAACCGAACTGAAAGCCAAAGCGGGCGAAACCGTAAAGCTCATTTTAAAGCACGTGGGTAAAGCACCGATTGAGGCAATGGGGCACAATGTTGTCATTCTTGCCCAGGGTACAGACTTCAACGCTTTTGCCAATGCTGCGATAGATGCTAAGGACAACGGCTACATACCTAAAGGAATGGAAAACGCCGTAATCGCTAAAACGGATATGATTGGCGGCGGGCAAACCACTGAAATTACCTTTACGGCTCCGGCTAAAGGTTCGTATGATTTCCTGTGCTCGTTTCCCGGTCATTATATCTATATGAAAGGCAAACTAATCGTAGAGTAACACGGCAATTTCAAAATCAGTAAAAATCACAAATCTTACAAGGAATACCATAATAGTAACAACCCGTTTAATACGGAAATTTGTATAACAATAAAAAATAAGTTCAAAATGAAAAATGTAGAATTAAGCATACCAGATATGCAAAGTGCACACTGCCAGTCAAGAGTAAACGGAGCAATCAAAGACATTGACGGCATTAAAGTAGAAAAATTGGAAGCAGGAAAATTATCTGTTTCGGTTGAAAACGACGAAGTAAAAGAAGAGTTGGTTGAGGCGATTGAAAAAGCAGGCTACAAAGTTGGCGGCGATGACAGCGATAAGGCTTCAAGTTGTTCAACAGGATGCTGCGGATAAGTTTTGGGCAGTCCCGGAGAGTGTACGCAGGTACATCTTCGGGATTTTTTACCAAAGCTACTCCAGCGTATGAAACAGTTAAAAACCTCGTTCCATAAATTGAAAGCTATGTTACATCAACAAAAATCAGGCGACTGTTCGGACATAATGACGAAAGTTTGCAATGTAGCAGACCGGATTATACAGAACCGATTGGACACAGGTACATCTGCACCGTTTGCCGTGCAGCTTACAAACGAACTGAAAACGGATTATCAGCAGTTGAACAATCTGTTTCTCGTTAAATGCGATATGAGCCTTGAAATTATCTATATCAGGCGCATTATCGAAAAGGTAAAAGAGTTACTGGTGTACACCGAGCAATCGCTGTCACAAATCGCAAAAGCGTTAGGCTATCAGAAGCCTACGGAACTATCCGAGCAATTAATGACCTACACGGGATTAACGTCTGCCCATTTTAAGCAGATAAGAAAAAACAAGCTCGAAATCATAAGAAGACAACAGGAAAAGCAAAACGAACTATAATTGTCAGAACAGCAAACTTTTAAATAGAAGTCTTGATGAAACCTCGCTTTGTGTACAGAAGCAGAGGTTTTCTTTTTATCAGCAATGCAAGACAGGAAACTACCGAGGGATGAAGAAATACACGTGGCGAACACATAAAATTATAAAGGAAACCGAAGATACCATTACCCTATACTTTGACACGGAGCAGCAGGCGTTTACCTACCTGCCCGGTCAGTACCTCAACATCAGGCTTACCGTAAACGGCGAACTGCTCATACGTTCGTATTCGTTCAGTTCCGTGCCGTCTGACGAATTTCCCGCCATTACCATTAAAAGGGTTACGGACGGAAAGATGAGCAATTACATACTGGATAATGCGGACAACATCGAAGCCTGGGAAATAGAAGCCCCCTTTGGCAGTTTTGTTTTAGAAAAGCCCATAGCTGAACAATCCCAAATTGTTTTACTGGCGGGCGGTAGCGGTATTTCCCCGTTATACGCAATGCTGAAAAGCGTTGAAAACAGCAGCCAAATTCCCTTACTGGTGTACAGCAACAAAACGCCGGAAGAAACCATATTTTGGAATGAACTGGAAACGATGCAGGTAGCACAAAAGCTGAACATCTGCTATTCCTTTACTGCACCCGATTTTATTTCCACCAAACTCAACCACGTTGCAGGCAGGTTCAATCTGCTTGTATTGCGTTCGGTCATTAAAAGACTGGTTGGCGAGGTTGCCGAAGCCCATTATTACATCTGCGGACCCAATGGGCTGATGGATTTGTACCGGGATGCATTAACGGGTTTGAACATTCCCGAAGACCATATCCATTTGGAATACTTCGACCCGGTTACGGTGGATGCGGGCGATTTGGAAACGGACGGTACTGTTAAAGATGTGATTGTAAACTATTACGAGGACTACTACGAGAACGAGGAAAAGCAAACGTATGAATGCACATCGCTCATTGAGGTGCAGCCGAAGCAGTCGCTTTTGGATGCGATGAAAGAGCACCATATCAAAGTGGCGAGTTCCTGTAAGAACGGAACCTGCGGGGCTTGTTGGGCAGTAAAAACTGGTGGCGAAGTTCGGATGCTCCATAACGGGGCACTGACAGAACAGGATATGGCAGAGGGAATAATTTTGCTGTGCCAAAGCTACCCGATGAATGCGGATGTTTGTGTTACGGTACAGTAATATCCATATAGAAAGAGGGCAAAATTACAGCTTTTTATAGCTGCTGTTTTGCCCTTGTTGTTTTATCATTCTTTTTTTAGTGCCAGTTTGCGGAGCATTGCCATACTCATACTATCGGTATAAGCACCATAAGCCGTAACCAAAATTCCTTTTAAACCGTCTTTCGAGGCAATGCCATATACCGTAGCCTCATCGCTTGGGTTGCTTTCGCCCTCATAGCGATAGACCTGCTCAATCTCAAAATCATCAATGGTATATTTGTTACCGCCGCAGATTAAACAGTTCTCTTCGAGGTTGAAATCCACGTTATACCCCTCGTTGCGTAGGTTCTGTATCGCTACCAAAACCGTAGCGTATTTGTACGTTACATTTGTCATAGTAATAGTATTTTAAATTGCTGCTTACCGTTCCCCACTGTCCTGTCAGAAATCTTCTTTCAGTAGGTCTTTGAGCTTCCGGTGCTGTATGCACAGTTCGGCATACATTGTTTTCAGCCTGCTGTTTTCTTCGTTTAAATTTACCAATTCTACAAGAATATCCATCCCTAAATCCTTGTATTTGTGTTTCAGTTCAAAAATGTTCGTGCCGTAAACGCCGTATTTCTCGAAAAGCTCCAGTCCGCTTTTGCCAGCGTTGTAATCTTTCAGCACCTTTAAAACCTGATGTTCGTTGCTCTTTTTGTTCTTCATTTATACGGATGTTGTCTATTACAAAATTCCGTAAGATGGTCGGAAGTAGCTATGTACTTTTCCTTGTTTAGTTTATGATATTTAATGTTACTGCACCGATTTTCATAAAATTTCACAAAACAAAGCCGGAATATCATAATAGTTTGTCGGGGGCAAATGCAGAATTTTGACCATTGAATAAAGGAACTTATACATTTTAGAAGCTATGACACTATTAATAAAAGGAATGGTGTGCAATAGATGTACCTATGTTCTTGAACAGGAATTGACAGCTTTGGGTTATGAGGTTTTAGATATAAAACTGGGGCAAGTCATCATAAAAGATACGGCAGACTTTTCGCAGAAGTTGGGAACAATCAAAACGATGCTGAAAGGCATCGGCTTGGAACTGATGTACGACAAAAACCAAAAGACGATAAACAGGATAAAAGAGTTGGTGGAGAAAGGTATCACGTTGCAACTGCAAAGCGGCACGCCTACCAAATTCACAACCTTAATCAGTGGCAAGCTGCACAAGAACTACGATACATTGAGTGCCTTATTCTCTTCGGTGGAGGGAATAACACTCGAAAAGTACATCATTCATCGGAAGATTGAAAAGGTAAAAGACCTTTTGGTACATACCGAAATGTCGCTGACCGAGATTGCCCACGTACTGGGGTACAGCAGTCAGGCATACCTTTCCAACCAGTTGAAAAAACACACAGGCTTTACATCAAGCTATTTCAAGCAGGTAAAGCAGCAACACGGGCAAGCCGTTACTATGCAGATGGACGAAGCGCAAACCCCGCATTAAGGGTTTTTCAATCCATCCCCCAAACATTTTGCTGTTTTTTAATGCGAGCACCGGAGCTACTGAAACATCAGTAGCTCTGTTTGTTTCAGGCAGATACCACCAAATCAAAAAAGTAAATTTCACAACTTTTACCCGTCATTTCGTATGGCTGCACCTTAGCTGTAACCCGACCTTTGCCCCTGTATTTAAAATTTTCAAAGTTTAACTAAACAAAAAAGCGTAACAAAATAAATGTAAGATGAGAACAAGTAAAATTGGTTTGTTATCCCTCTTCCTTATCGGAGCCGGATTGATACAGAGTTGCAAACAAAAAGAAGAAAAACAGTTAAAAGATGAGCCTCCGGTAGTAACCGTAGCCACTATCAACAGTTCGGAAACCCAGCAATCCGTTTCCTATTCGGGTTCCATTGTTCCCGACAATATGACCACCGTAAGTTTTGCCGTTCCCGGCACGATTAACAGCGTGGGTGTGAATGAGGGGCAGCGAGTGAGCAAAGGACAGTTCCTTGCAAGCATTGATGCCACCGAGTACGAAGCGGCATTGCAGATTGCCAATGCCAGTTTAGAGCAGAGCCAGGATGCGTTCAGAAGATTTGATGAACTGTACAAAAAAGGAAGTTTCCCTGAAAAGGATTACATCGACATCAAAACCAAAGTAGCGCAGGCAGAAGCCAACAAAAAAATCAACCGCAAGCGCATTGCCGACAGCCGTTTGCATTCGCCTACCAATGGTATCATTACCGTGAAAACTGCCGAGGTTGGCGGTATGGCAGCACCGGGCGTTCCTGCCTTTACCATTGTAAAAACAGATATGGTATATGCGCAGTTTGCCGTACCCGAAAGCGAAATCGGCAGCTTTAAACAAGGGATGCAGGTAGATGTGAACATTCCTACACTGCATCGCAATTTCACGGGTAAAATCACAATCATTAATCCCGTAGCCGATGAAATTTCAAAAGCATTTACCCTTAAAGTACGCTTGGACAATCCTGGCGGCGTGCTGATGCCGGGAATGATTACCGAAGTGCTTGCAGGCGTTCCGGTAAAGGTTAAGCAGGTACGTGTACCGCTTACCGCCATCATCAACAATGTAGATAAAATCCCGCACGTGTACGTGGTGGATAAGAACAACACAGCTAAGCTGACAAGGGTTACAGTGGGCAAAATCGTAGGCGATGCGGTTATTATAACCGATGGTCTTAACGAAAGCCAGACCATTATCCTTGCCGGGCAAAACAACGTGAAAGACGGGCAGAAAGTAAAAGCGCAAACTACATCGGTAACAGCATCAGCCCCAAAATCTGAATAATTTATGAAAAGAAAGATAAACCTCATTGAAGCGGCAATGAAATTTCCGCAAGTACCGATAGCGATTACCGTTATTATGGTGCTTGCCGGGCTGATTTCATTAATGACGATGCCGAGAAGTGAAGACCCCCGTGTAACAGTTAGACAGGGGCTTGTTGTGGCTTTCTACCCCGGAGCCGACGAAGAGCAGATAGAGAAAGAAGTAACCGACAAACTGGAACAATACCTGTTCGGTTTCGAGGAAATCAAAAAAGAAAAAACGCATTCCGAAAGTAAGCCCGGACAGGTCGTTGTAACGGTAGAATTGCAGGACTATGTAAAGGACACCAAAAAATTCTGGAATACTTTACAGCACGGTTTGGATGCCAATATGCCTTTAGCATTGCCACGGGGCGTACAGGGACCGTATGTGAACAGCGATTTCGGCGATGTGGTCGTTCAGATGATTGCCGTATCAGCCCCCGGTCGTTCTTACGCCCAGTTGGAAAACTATTTGGATGAACTGGAAGACGGTATTAAGACGATACCGTCCGTTTCCAAAATCAAGCGTTATGGCGGACAGAAGCAGCAGGTATTTATTACCCTGCGTGAAGACGTATTGAAGCAGTACGGTTTCGGTATCAACGAAATCACAAACACATTAAGCCAACAGAATGTAACTATTCCGAGTGGCGATATTGAAATTGACAAAAACCGTTTCCTGATTTTCACGGATGCACAGTATCAGAATGAAAATGAAATCGGGAACCTGATTGTATATAGTTCCCCGCAGGGCGGCAATATCCGTTTGCGGGATATAGCCAACATCGAGAGAAGATACGAAGACCTGAAAAGCAAAATTACCGTTTCAGGAAACGATGTAATGATGCTGACCGTAGAAATGCAGCCCGGACAGAACATTGTCGATTTGGGTAATGCGCTGACACAGAAAGTTGCTGAAGTAAAAGAAATCCTGCCATCAGATGTGCAGGTCAACACCATTGTTGACCAACCCGAAGTGGTTGATATGAATTTGGGACATTTCTTTATCGAGTTCGGTATCGCCATTGCCGCCGTTATCTTGGTCGTAATGCTCCTGCTGCCGTTCAGGGTTGCCACCATTTCAGCCATTGCAGCACCCGTTACCATTGCCGTAACATTTGCTATCCTCAATTTGTTGGGTATCGAAATGCACCAGGTTAGTTTGGCGGCAATGATTATCGTACTGGGGATGGTGGTCGATGATGCCATTATCGTAGTGGATAATTACATCGAGAAAGTGGACGAAAAAATACCGTCGTGGACTGCCGCCTGGCAGAGTGCCACGCAGTTAATGGTTCCCATTTTTACGGCTACGCTTACCATTGTCCTATCGTTCCTGCCGTTGGCATTTACGCTTACCGGGCTTACGAGGGAGTTTGTGCAATGGATACCGATTACCGTAAGCATCGCTTTGGCGGTTTCGTTCCTGGTAGCCTTGTTCCTTACGCCGTATATGTGTTACCACTTCCTGAAAAAAGGATTGAAAAAGCACGATGATAAACCCAAAAAACGCAATTTCTTAGACCGGATGCAGGACGGTTTCGACCGGGCAATCGAGTTCTGTATGAAATGGCAGAAAACCACGTTGGTAGCAGGTTTGGTTATCTTCTTACTGTCTTTCGTGGTAGGTAGTCAGGTTAAAACCGAATTTTTCCCTATCGTGGAAAGAAACCAGTTCAACCTTGAATTGTGGATGGATAACGGTACGAATATCCACGAAACCGAAGCAGCCGTTAAGAAAATAGAAAAGGAAATTGCAGGCGATAAGCGCATTGTAAACACCGCAAGTTTTATCGGTACAAGCTCGCCACGTTTCTACTCCACCTATGCACCGGAGCACCCACGGGAAAACTTTGCGCAGGTATTCATCAATACCACAAGCAAAGATGCGACAGCAGAAATGATAGACGAGTATGTACAGAAATTCAACAACTACCTGCCGAACGGTTATGTACGGGTTAGGCAGCTAAGCAAGAAGCAGCAGCCCGCACCGATTGAAATCCGTGTGATTGGCAAGGATATGACCGAGCAGAAAAAGGTAGCCAAACAGGTTACGGCATTACTGGAAAACACTAAAGGTTCTAACTGGGTGCGCACCGATTATCAGAATGATTATGTAGGGCTGAAAGCCGTGGTTAAAGAAGATGTAGCCTTGCGTTTGGGCGTTACCAAAGCGCAGATAGCACAGGCATTGGGAGCTAAGATAAAAGGCTACCCGGTATCGCAGATGTGGGAGGGCAATAAAGCCATTGATATTGTATTGCGTACAGACGAAAGCGACAGGGAAAATCTGGATGCTTTAGGCAATATGTACATCAATTCAACACTCGGTGCTAAGGTTCCTCTAAAGCAGGTGGTAGATTTACAACCGTCGTGGCACACCGGGGCTATTGTACACCGTAACGGGTTAAGAACCTTAACCGTTTCTTCCGAAGCGCAGTTGGGCAGAAAACCCGCAGAAGTATTTGCAGAAGTACAGCCTAAAATTGACAGCCTGAAACTGCCGAAAGGCATTAAGATTGCCTACGGCGGCGAGTATGAGGATGGACTGGAAAGCGGTCCCAAAATGGGAAAGGCTTTTATGATAAGTTTCGTTCTCATCTTCCTTGTGCTGTTATTCCAGTTCAAGCGTGTGGGTAAAGTATTCATTGTACTGGCTTCGTTCCCGTTAAGTTTACTGGGCGCAATGTTAGGCTTGTTCCTTACAGGGTACGAGTTCGGGTTTATGGCAATCATCGGTATTACCGCCTTACTGGGTATCGTAGTCCGTAACGGGATTATCCTGGTGGACTATGCAGATGAACTGGTAAGGGAGCACGGGCATACGATTAGAGAAGCAGCCCTGTTTGCAGCTAAACGAAGAATGCGACCAATCTTCCTTACATCAATGGCGGCGGCTATCGGTTTGATACCGTTAATGGCAAGTGGCTCGCCGGAATGGGGACCGATTTCAAGTACCATTTCAATCGGTATTCTGGTATCAATGATTACCACCTTATTTATCGTTCCGGTACTGTATTACAGGTTCGTAAAACCACCTAAAAACAAACAATCGGATGAACAGCACGAGCGCAATACCGATACCGATGTTCACCACCAAAAATATTTATCATAAAAAGGGATTATGTTACAGAAAAGATATAAAACAGTCATAAAGGTTTTTATATGCGGTTTCGCTCTTTTGCAGGGAACAAACAACCTCTTTGCACAACAGCAGCTAACCCTTGCGGAAAGCAAAGAACTGGCATTAAAAAATAATAACAGGATAGGCAAAGCCAAAGAAGACGTAATTGCCACCCAATCAGACAAGCTGATTGCGGATGTGGCAGGCAGACCAAAATTGGATGCTTCGGCAACCGCCTTTTACTTTGGCGAGCCATTAAACACGATGCTGCCCGAATACGGGTTTGCACCGATGGTCAGCGTAACACAGCCGATTTACACAGGCGGTAAGATTAAGTACGGCAAGCAGATGGCAGAAACCAATATACAGATGAGCAATGCGCAACAACGATTGGTGGAAGACGAAGTATTACTGGCTACCGAAACCGCTTACTGGCTTGTAGTGCAGGCTAAGGAAGAAATCAAACTGGAACAGCAGGTTAAAAAGCAACTGGCTTCGCATTACACATTCCTGAACAACCAGTTTGGGGCAGGATTGATTTACAAAAACGATGTATTGCGGGCAAAGGTGCTCCAGAATGAAAACGAAGCCCGTTTGCAGGCTGCGGAGAATAAGCTCATCTTGGCAAAAAGAAGATTGAGCCAGTTAATCGGGATGGAAGACCCCACAGGTATAGACGTAGCCGATACATTGAGTACGGGCGACTTTTCTAAACAGGGTGTTTTGGAGGCTGCCGATGCGAACCGTCCGGAAATTGAATTGGCAACCAATGGTATTAAAATGAGCGAGCTTACCAAAAATATGCTCAAAGCCGACCTGAAACCATCGGTAGGCTTATCGCTCAACGGGATGGCTGCCTTTGGAAAAGAGGGCATTAACTTTGGCGACCCAACTAAAAACCATATGCTGACCTACTTCGGTATGCTAAGCGTGAAAATCCCGGTTTTCGACTGGGGCAGCAGAAAAGAAAAAGTAAAACAGCAGGAAGCTAATATACGTTCGGCTGAATACGGTCTGAAAGAACTGAAAAGCCAAATCACGGTGGAGATTGAGCACGCAATGCTTAACCTGCAATTGCAGGCGAACAACATTGATTTGATGCAGGCATCATTAATTGAAGCCGACGAAAATTTAAAGTTGAGCAATGACCGCTTTAAAGCCGGAACCATTACCGGGGAAGATGTGCTGATAGCTGAAACGCTTTGGCAAAGAGCATACAGCAATATGTTGGATGCAAAAATACGGTACAAGATAGCCGAAGCTGTGTACCACAAAGCTACGGGGCAGATAAAATAGTTTTTGTTGGAGTGAGATACACACAATTTGCGGGGGCGGTAAAAAGCCCCTGCATTTTTAATGGATAATACGATGATATAAATGCAACACGATACCGCCAATAAAAACGGAATGATAATGATACCCGACATTTCAGGCTTTACGGATTTCGTTATCAAATCAAATATGTTTGTTGGCAAATACATAACAGAAAGCCTGCTCAAATCAGTAATGGATAGCAATATCGTTTGTCTTGAAATTTCAGAGATTGAGGGCGATGCGATACTTTTTTACAAGTACCAAAACCTGCCCACCTTTGAAGAAACATTGATGCAGATAGAAAAGATGTACAACGATTTTCAAAAGGAATGCAAACGCCTGGCATTACAACTGGCAATCGAAATTCCTTTATCATTAAAGATAATTGTACACTACGGGGAATTTACCAAATACAAAATTGGGAAATTTGAGAAGCTCTACGGCGCACCAGTGGTAGAAGCCCACAAGATGCTCAAAAACCATATTGCGGAATACCCGCCCTATGCGTTATTTTCCAATGCCTTTTTGGAGGTCAATTTCGACCAACCCGAAAAAGCAACCGTTGCGTATGACAACTGCGAAGACTGTAAATACCTGCCCGAAATAGGCTATATCCATTACCTTTAATAAAGAGGCTGTTTCAAATCTGAAACAGCCTCTTCGTTAAAAAGGAAAATGAATGATTATAATGTGCCTCTGCGTTCCTGCTCCCTTTCGATAGACTGGAACAAGGCTTTAAAGTTTCCTGCCCCGAAACCTCTTGCGCCCATTCTTTGGATAACCTCAAAGAAGAATGTAGGGCGGTCTTCAACTGGTTTGGTAAAGATTTGTAACAAATAGCCCTCTTCGTCCGCATCAATCAGAATACCCAACTCCTGCAATTCCTTAATATCTTCTTTAAAGCGGTGCATATGCGCTTTTAAGCGTTCAGGAATGGCATCATAATACGCCTGTGGCGGTCTTGACAGAAATTCAACTCCTCTTGATTTCAGGTCGTTTACGGTCTTTACTATATCATCCGTAGTTACGGCAATATGCTGAACGCCCTCGCCCTCGTAAAATTCAAGGTACTCTTCAATCTGTGATTTCTTTTTGCCCTCTGCGGGTTCGTTTATCGGGAATTTAATTCTGCCGTTACCGTTTGCCATTACTTTAGACATCAGGGCAGAATATTCGGTAGAAACCTGCTTATCATCGAATGACAGGAAGTTTTCAAATCCCATTACATCCTCAAACCATTTTACCCAGGTGTCCATTTGGTTCCAGTCCACATTGCCCACCATATGGTCAATATATTTCAGTCCCGCAGGCGCAGGGTTATATTCGGTTTTCCATTGCTCATAGCCCGGCATAAATATACCGTTGTAGTTTTTGCGTTCGGTAAACATAAAAATCGTTTCGCCATACGCATAAATGCCCGATTGTACCACTTCGCCGTTTTCATCGGTAGTTACAGTTGGTTCCATATAGGCTTTAGCACCTCTTTTCGTAGTTTCTTCAAAGGCTTTGCGGGCATCTTCTACCCAAAGACCCACTACTTTGATGCCGTCGCCGTGCTTCTTTACGTGTTCGTTGATTTCGGAATTAGAGCGCATCCCGGTCGTTAATACCAGTCTTACTTTGTCCTGCTTTACCACGTAAGAAGCCCTGTCCTGTAAGCCTGTTTCCAGTCCGGCATACGCCAACGACTGGAACCCGAAAGCTGATTTGTAATAGTGAGCAGCCTGCTTCGCATTGCCTACATAAAATTCCACGTAGTCCGTTCCTAAAATCGGTAAAAAGTCTTGTGCGCCCTCGAATATCTTATCCAAGCCATATTCGACGTTCTTTAAATCGTTTGTCATTATAAATGATTTTTAAAAATTATGTTATGTGTGATTTTGCAATAAAGATTGTTGCACAAAGAAGATTTGTGCAATCGTGTTGGGGTTGGGAACCCGGAGCTACAACATAGCCCGATGCAAAACCGAGAGAAAGGTTTTGATAGCCATTTTATAATCAGTTAGCGTTATACTTCGGTAAAAGTATTCCGCTTATTCTGAACCGTCACTATAATCAGTAAAAGTCATAAAACAAAGCCGGAATATTACAAGCGGAACCGTTTGTGAAATGCAATCAGTAAATATCATAAATCAAACAAGGAATTTCACAAACAGCGTAGCGCATTATCTACCGAATTTTGTATCAACAAAAACAAATAAAAGTTCAAGACAATGGAAAGCAAAAATCTTCAATTCAAGACAAACCTTAATTGCAGCAACTGTGTATCAAAAGTGCAGGCAGATTTAGATAACGCAGGCGGTATCTGCGAATGGAACGTTGATACGACCAACGCCGATAAAATCCTGACTGTAAAAGCAGAGGGCATTACCGAAGACGAGGTTGTTGCCATCATCAAGAAAAAAGGGTTTAAAGCTGAACCCATTTCAGAATAATCAGCCATTCACTCATTATTAAAAAGGATAAAAAATGAAAAAGTTAATAGTAGCAATGACCGTAATGTTGTTTGGATTTTCTGCCTTTGCGCAAAATACAGGCAACCTGCTGAACAACTACATCAGCGTAAAAAATGCTTTGGTAAGCAGCGATAGTAAAGCGGCAAGCACCGCCATTAGCGCACTGAACGAAGCCGTTAAGAGCGAGGGCGATTTTACACAGAAAGCAGAATTGCAGAAAGCCACCGACAAATTAAGCAAGGCAGGTAACAACCTTGAAAAGCAAAGAGCCGCTTTCAACGATGTATCAACCGTACTATGGAAAGTGGTAAAATCATCAGACAAAGTAAACCAACCCGTTTACTACCAATATTGCCCGATGAAAAAAGCATATTGGTTAAGCAAAGAAAAGGAGATTAAAAATCCATACTACGGTTCTTCTATGCTTACCTGTGGTAAAGTTGCCGAAACTAAATAATAACCCACAAAGGCATTGCTGAATGGGCAATGCCTTTTAATCTTTATAACCAATGCGATTTTTAAAATGGATAATCAAAAATTTCTTTACAAAAAGCTGTTGCCGCTAACCCTGTTGGCACTCTTTATATCACAAGTCAGCATTGCACAAAAGGTAGTTCATTACGACCTGTATGTAAAAGATACGCTTGTAAACTATGCGGGCAAGGAAAAGAGGGCAATTGCTGTAAACGGGCAAATCCCGATGCCCACGCTTGAATTTACAGAGGGCGACACGGCAGAAATCGTAGTGCATAACCAGTTAAAAGAAAGTACATCCCTGCACTGGCACGGCTTGTTCCTGCCGAATAAGGAAGACGGCGTACCTTTCTTAACGCAAATGCCGATTGAGCCGGGCACAACTTATACTTACCGATTTCCGATTATTCAGAACGGAACGCATTGGTATCACTCACATTCGGGATTGCAGGAACAGATTGGAATGTACGGCAGCTTTATAATGCACAAAAAGGCTGACGATAAAACATTTAGGACAGGAATTGACGATTTACCGGAAATTCCCATTATGCTAAGCGAATGGACGAACCTGAAGCCCGAAAATGTACACCGTATGTTGCACGCAGCAAGCGACTGGTTTGCGATAAGGAAAGGCGCAACACAAAGCTACGCCGAAGCCATTAGAAGCGGTAAATTCAAAACCAAGCTGAACAACGAATGGAAGCGTATGTTGGCAATGGACGTGAGCGATGTGTATTACGACCGTGTAATGATGAACGGTAATCATCATACCGATTTAAAAAGCATTGACGGCAAGCCCTTAAAAGCAGGCGACAAAGTACGTTTACGCATTTCTAATGGCGGTGCATCGTCTTACTTTTGGCTGCGCTACGCAGGCGGTAAAATTACCGTAGTGGCGAGTGATGGTAACGATGTGGAGCCTGTGGAAGTGGACAGGCTGATTATTGCCGTATCTGAAACTTACGATGTTGTTGTTACCATTCCCGAAGACGGCAAAGCCTTTGAATTTATGGCAACCACCGAAGACCGTACCCAATCCACAAGCTATTTTATTGGCAACGGTACAAAACAATTGGTCGGGGAAATGCCACGCCTGAAATATTTTGAGGGTATGCAGATGATGAACGATATGATGAAGATGAACGGCGACCTGGACGATATGGGAATGAATATGAGCCTGAACCAAATGGATATGAACGTAGTGATGTACCCGGAGATTACAGGCGAGGAAAAGAGCAAAAAAAATAAGGATACAGCGCCGTCTATGGAGCATCACGGCGACCATAAGATGAATAGCGACGAAGACCACAACCGTTATAATGCCAATGCGTTAAGCGACATTAAAACGCTTAATTACGCAATGCTGAAATCGCCGCATAATACCACGCTTCCGGCTGATGCCCCGGTTAAGGAACTGAAATTTACATTAACGGGAAATATGAACCGTTACGTTTGGAGTATGGATAACAAGGTTTTGGCAGAAACAGATAAGATACCTGTTAAAAAAGGCGAAGTATTGAGGATTACGATTTATAATAACTCGATGATGCGCCACCCGATACACCTGCACGGCTTTGATTTCAGGGTGCTGAATGAGCACGGCGAAAATGCACCGATGAAAAACATCATCGACATTATGCCGATGGAAACCGATACGATTGAGTTCCTTGCCAATACCGAGGGCGATTGGTTTTTCCATTGTCATATCCTGTATCATATGATGGCGGGAATGAACCGGGTGTTTACAGTGGACGATTATAAAAATCCCGAATTGCCCAACAAGGCTAAAGCCTATAAAATGTTACAGCGTGAAAGCAATATGCCGCATTTAATGGCGCAGAGCGATTTCGCTACCAATGGTATAGACGGGGAAGCAATGCTGATGAATGCCCGTTACAGCTTAGGCACGGAATGGCGTTTAGGTTACAACGATATGCACGGTTATGAGGTGGAAACCCATTTAGGGCGTTACATCGGTAAAATGCAATGGCTGATGCCTTTTGTCGGGTTCGACTGGCGATACCGCAGAATGGGTATGGACGAGCACGAGAAAAACCTCTTCGGGCAGGTCAATAAAAAAGACAACCGGGCTGCTGTGAGCTTAGGAGTAATGTACACCTTGCCGATGTTGGTTAACGTACAGGCAGAAGTTTACCACGACGGTATTTTCAGGGTATCATTGATGCGGGAGGATATACCTATCTCCAGACGGTTAAGAGCCGGGTTTATGGTCAATACCGATTTGGAATATATGGCAGACCTGCGGTACATCCTGACAAGGCATATCGGTATCAGAGCGCACTATGATAGTGATATGGGCTTTGGTGCAGGGCTTTCGCTCAATTACTAAAGGATTTTATTCATAAAACAGACAAAGGTTGTAGCGGTTATGCTATGACCTTTTTGCATTTACTATACCGGGCTAAATCAGTAAACCTCACAAATCAAACAAGAAATATCACAATAGGCAGCCCGAAGCAAATTGCCAATTTTGCATCATAAATTTTAAGATTATGACAGCAAAAATAAAATGGAACAACGTGTATCTCCTGTTTACCTCGCAGGCATTGTTCCAGACTGCATCCATATTGGTCATTACGCTTTCGGGTGTGGTAGGCTTACAAATGGCTCCCGATAAAAATCTGGCGACCTTGCCATTGGCAATGATTACCGTAGGTACGGCAGGTATGATGATACCCGCATCCCTCATTATTAGAAAATTAGGTCAGCGCAATGCCTTTATGATAGGTACACTGATAGGTGTTTTATCGGGTTTGGTTTCGTGGTACGGTATTATCCAAAATTCCTTTTGGCTGTTTTCAGTAGGTAATATGCTCATTGGTGCTTATCAAGGCTTTTCGCAATACTACCGTTTTGCTGCGGCTGATGCCGTTCCCGACTATGCGAAAAGCAAGGCAATTTCTTTTGTTATTGCAGGTGGCGTTGTTGCGGCTTTCGCCGGACCCAACTTAGCGAGGTTTACACAGCATTTAGGGGCGGTTCCTTACGCTTATTCCTACTTTTCCATTATCTTGTTAAGCGTGGTCGCTTTGGGCGTTGTTTCCTTTTTAAAATTGCAAAGAACATCTGCGGTACAAACCAATGAAGCAGTTAAGAAAGGTCGCCCGTTAAAAGAAATCATTAAGAATAAAGATACCATACTTGCAATACTGGCATCATCTACCGCATTTGCCGTAATGGGAATGTCTATGACCGTTACCCCGATAGCGATGCACAGCGTAGGGCATTCGTCCGATAGTTCCGCAACGGTTATCCAGTGGCACGTATTGGGTATGTTCCTGCCGTCATTCTTTACAGGTATGCTCATTCAGAAATTCGGCGTTTACCGTATCATTATTTCCGGCTTGGCGATTTTGTTCCTGTACATCATCATTGCCCTGATGGGAACAGGCTTTGCGCATTTCGTTTCCGCATTGTTCATCGTGGGCTTAGGTTGGAACTTCCTGTTTATCGGTGGCTCATCATTGCTGACCAAAGTGTACAGACCCGAAGAGAAAGAAAAAACACAGGCTTTCCACGATTTCACGGTTTTTGCAGTCATCAGTATTGCGAGCTTCTTTGCAGGTAGCCTGTTCAATTACTGGGGTTGGAATGGCGTAAACATTGTACTGATACCTATGCTTATAATCACATTGATAGCGGTTATCAGGATTGTAATGAGCCAAAAGAAAAGCGTTAGCAATCAGTAAAAATCGTAAATCAAACAAAGAATATCACAATAGATACAACCCATTTAATGCGGAAATTTGTATTGTAATAAGAGAGATAAATAAATGAATAATTTAAAAACCATATTACTAAGCACGGTTGTTTCACTGGCAGCGTTATCTGCCTGCAACAATTCAGAAAGTAATAATAAAAAATCAGAGGATATGAATGCACATCAGCACGCAAATCACGACAGCGCATACGCTTGTCCGATGCACCCGGAAGTAAAAGGAAACAAAGGCGATAAATGCCCTAAATGTGGTATGGCTTTGACCCCTGTTAATAAAGAGAAAAGTCAGTATGAAGTAAAAGTGGCTGCCAACCCGCAAAATGTGGAAGCAGGTAAACCAACTAATCTATCCATCGCCATTAGTGAACACGGTAAAAATGTGCCGTTGGAAGTAGTGCACGAAATGAAAATGCACCTTTTGGTAGTGAATGAAGAACTGACCTGGTTTGACCATATCCACCCCGAAGAACAGGCAGACGGTTCTTATAAGGTTTCAGAAACATTCCCAGCAGCAGGTAAATACCTGTTATTTACCGACTACAAACCGAACGGAGCCGAGGGAGAGGTTAATAAGCAAACCATTGAGGTAAAAGGTACGGCAGCAATACAAACAGCCGATTTAAAGACAAAATTGGTTTCAACCGTAGATGGTTTTACGGTAACACTACTTAACGGCGAAGACTTCAAAACAAACAGAAATCAGGGCTTGCAATTTTCGGTAGAAAAAGACGGCAAGAAATTAGAGGAAAAGGATATGCAGAACTATCTCGGAGCGACTGCCCATATCGTAATGATAGGCAAAGCCGATAAAGATTTTCTACATATACACCCGGTATCAAAAGAGAATTTCCCAATCTATGCCGAAACGCTTATCAAAAAAGCAGGGCTTTACAGAATGTGGGTACAGTTCAAAATAAACAACGTGGTACATACGGCAGATTTCACGATTACCGTATCAGAGGGCGAAAAATCGGCAGAAGACCACAGCCACCACGCCCACAAACATTAATAGTCTGCAACAGGAAAACAGTAAATGTCACAAATTAAACCCGGAATATCACAATAGCAGACTTTGGGATTATGTTGAATTTTGCGACAGTTCAAAACAATAGTAAATAAAGTTTAAAAAAATATGGAAAATACAGAATTTCAGTTCAAGACCAATCTTAATTGTGGCGGTTGTGTATCAAAGGTAAAAGCGGATTTAGACAGCGCAGACGGTATCTGCGAATGGAATGTAGATACAGCCAATAATGACAAAATCCTTACCGTAAAATCAGAGGGCATAACACAAGATGAAATAGTTGCCATTGTTAAGAGAAAAGGCTTTAAAGCAGAACCATTAGCGGTTTAATCTCTTAGCCCTATCCGGTTTCTAATAAAGGATAGGGCTTTCTCATACCCTTTCAATACATACTAAAATGAGGCAATTATTGTAGGCTAACTGCAATTGCTGCCTCATTTTATCCTTTTTATTGGTTTCACTTAAATACCAATTTCTATGATAGATTATTGCCATACTATAATAAACGAATTAGACGACAGAATAAATGAATTGACCTATGAGCCGAATAATTCTTTGGTAGCGTATGAAAATGCTATTGTACTGGTATTGCAGAAGCTCGAAGAGATAAAGAAGTATATCAAGAGAAATGGCTTTAAAGATGATGATGAAGAAATACTATTTTTCAAACAGCTAAAGCCGCAGTTAGTATCTAAGCTCATTTACTTCAATGCGATTTACAAGATTGAAACGAAAAGACCACGTGGAGGGGATAAAACCATCAAGAAATATCTTAATGTAGAGCTTTCCAAAATCAAGCGGTATTTTGATGCCAATCTGGAATTTTACAAGTATTACAGAACCAACAGCACTCACCTCGACAATAAATTCTTTTTGCGAGGCAAGCACGATATAAAGTTGAGTTTAGACACGTATTATTTTGAAGCCGACCATAATTTCACAACCTCACACGATTACAAGGTAGCTAAGATTATTGCCAACGACTTGATACAGGTTTACCTCGAAGACCAGTTGAACAATAACAACCACAGAAAGCTACTTGAAATCCCGCCTTTGAACTGGACGGGCAGCAAAACTTCACTCATTGAGTTGATTTATTCACTGCATTCGCAGGGTTCCATTGACAACGGGAACACCGACATTAAAATCATTGCCAAGACCTTTGAGAATATGTTTAATATTGACTTAGGGGATTTCTACCATTCCTATTTGGAACTGAAAGGCAGGAAGATAAACCGAACAAAGTTCCTCGATAGTCTTCGGGATGCACTTATCAAAAGGATGGACGAGCAAGACGAAAAATAAAGGTAAAGTTTCACTGCTTTACCTTTATTTTTTATAAATTTGCAGTAATGATTTACAAGGTAATTGAATGAAAGCAAGTGTAGTAAGCACCATTACTAAATCGTTACCGATAACTCTTTCGGTTCTTGTAAACTACTCTTTATTAGTCAGTTTTGACTAAATTAATCTTTTTTAATAAAAAATCCCAGTTTTTCAACCGGGATTTTCTGTTTGAAAAAGTACCAACTAATTTCAAACTACAATTTAGCTATATGAATGTTTTGGTGTTTTGGTTAATTGCACATCGTTAAAAACTGATGGCTCATCTGTACTTTGAATCTCGCGTCTGATTTCAGCTTAGAATAGATCATGCTTTCAAAAGCCTGTACTTCTTTTAATTTCTGATCAATATATTCTGCGATCTGAACAACGGAAAACAGAAAATCTCTGTATACCGCAATATTCACCGTTTGTCCGTGAACCGGAAGATAAGCTTTCAGAAAAGGAATTGTCGCCTGATGCTGGTTGTAATTCACACAATATCCCGCTCCTTCACGCGAAGTGATGATTTCAAAATCGTTGATAAAATCCAGCACGTTTTTATCTTCTTTATTACTATTTTTCGACAAGTATCTGTTGATTTTATCCAAAATATGCTGTGCATATTCCATCATCGTAACGGTTTTCCATTCGAACTGATGATTGATTTTTTTTGAATTTCTGGCAGGCTTTCCATTTTCACAGGTGGTGCAGAAAGAAATCCCGATTTTGTCGTAATAAGGAAAAAAGCAGTCTTTAATCTGTAGGGAAGCATCCGCCTGAATTCTTTCGTTGGCAAAGTTGTAGTACAAAAAAGGACTGTAGAGATCCGAAAGTTTTTTCAGATAGTCGGTTTCACTTGTATTCTGATATTCCTCAAACCATTTTTCAAGGTTGTCGTAATAAGTATTTTCAAATTCGTTAAAACTTAGATATAATGGCAGTTCCATAACTTCGTAATTTTGATAAGACAAAGCTATTGCAGTAATGCGACAAAACTCGACGTGTTATTTTTTAGTTTTGAATTTTTTTTTGAATTGATGATTTTGGATTGATGTTATAAAGCGAATACGATCTAAAATATTTCTACTGATTCGCGCTCAGGAAAACATTGCAAATTCCAACTGCCTGAAATTTAATTGTAAAATTCATCATTCATCATTCATCATTCATCATTCATCATTTATCATTTATCATAATTCGTCATAATGAATTCAAAATAATGAATCATTTTCATATAATTTTCGATGCTGAGATATTCATTGGTGCTGTGAATGCTCTGTTGCTCAGAATTATTGATTTTGACAGGCATAAATCTGTAAATGTTTTTACTTACCATCTGATATTTGTAGGCATCCGTTCCGCCCAGTGTAAGATATGGCGTTACAATAGCTGCCGGATAAAGCTGTTTTACTCCTTGTTCAATTAGCTGATACGCTTTTGTATTGCTTGATGAAACTGCGGAAGCTTCTCTGGTATTGTCAATTTCTTCCACTTCCACCTCAAAACCTTCGGTTGCTTTGGCAATATGCGCTTTTACATCTTTTACGGTATTTCCGGGAAGCAGCCTGAAATTAACCACAAATTCCACTTCGGGAGAAAGTACGTTGGTTCCGTCACTTCCCTTCATCATGGTAAGTGCCGTTGTCGTACGAACTAAAGCATTGGTAGAATTATTTTTGGTAAGCTGAGAAAGAAGAAGCGGTTTCAAAAGCCATTGATTGGAGATTGCCATTCTGCTCGGGAAAGACATTGAACCTCCGATATTATCAAAAAACTGTTGGATTAAAGGGGTAATTACCGGTTTCATCTGATCGTCTTCCAGTCGCTGCATAATAACGGCAGCTTTCCCGATCGCACTTTCCATGGGCGGTGTCGACGAATGGCCGCCTAAACCTTTCACTTTTATTTTGGCAGAAAGAAAACCTTTTTCGGCACAGCCGATTACCGCTACATCCGAATCGATTCCGGAAATGCTTCCTTTTTCTAAAATTAACCCGCCTTCATCATAAACAGCATCAAACTGTATGTTTTTTTTCTTAAAATAAGAGGCAATTTGTGTTGCACCCTTCTTCCCTCCTACTTCTTCATCGAATCCGAAAGCCAGATAGATATCGCGTTTCGGCGTATGTTTATTTTTAATTACATTATTCATGGATTCCATCAGAGAAAAGAGCATTCCTTTCATGTCAATTGCTCCGCGTCCGTAAATTCTTCCATTGGCAACGGCTCCTGAAAACGGAGCAAAATCCCAGTCTTCAGCAACTTTTGTAATGGCTGGAAAAGGTTTATCATTGGGTCTGAAAACATTTTCTGTTGTATTTTTCACCTCCGCATCTCCGGGAGGAACCACATCAATATGAGACAGAAACATAATGGGCGCGAGACCTGGATTGCTTCCTCTAAGCCTGAAAACCAGACCATAAGTATTCACCTCAACATATTCTGTATTTTTATAAACTTCAGGATATGCTTTTTTAAGATATTCTTTAAATGTTACAAAAGGGGAATAATCGAAATCCCCTAATTCTCCGGTGGAAACGGTTGGGATCTTTAATCCTTCGGAAAAACGTTTAACAACCGAATCGTTCTTTACAAATTTCCATCCTCCGGAATCTGCCTTATCTGCTTTTTTGAAAGGATAGGTGAATGTTCTGATTAAAACAAAAGCAATGAGAATGATGATAATACTCAAAAAGACTAAAAGAAATTTCTTCATGATTATTAAATTTATATAAATATAATGAAGATTTTACTTCTAAAATAGCGTTTCAGTTTAAAACTTTCAGTTTTTTCAGGTACATATCATAAAAGATTTTGCGGCGGTCTTTTTTGTAAAGCATAAAATACGTAACATTTTTATTTTTTACGATTGAGTCTCCGGTATCAATTAACGTGATGATATTCAAATCATCTAAATATATCTTTTTGTAATCTGAAGTTTTGACCAAATAAGCATGACTCATATAATCATATTTATCATACACTACAATTCCATTGAAATGCTGTTCAAAATATTTGTATTTAGAAAAATTGGGATCTAAGATTTGTTTTAAAATACCAAAACAGAAAACTGCCCCAAAGAATCCCAGTACAATTTTAGTGAAATTTTGTTTCAGGAATTTCATAAAAACAATGCATTAATCTTCTCTGTTGTTTTCAAGCTCTTCCTTTCTCTTTTTAATAAAATCTGTCGGACGAATTCCGTTGATTTCGTAAAAAAGATCCGAAAAATTCTGTCGGGAAGCGATTCCGCATTCTTTTGCAAGGGTTTCGATGCTGTATTTTAAGTATTTTTTATCCTCAAAAAGCAGATTGGTGATGTAATTGATTCTGAGTTCACTTAAATATTTATTGAAATTCGCTTTTTTATATTCATTAATAACCTGAGAAAGATAGTTGGAATTAGTACCCAGTTGGGCGGCTAATTTGCTAATTGTTAATCCTTTTTGTGTAAACCCTTTTTTATCTTCAAACGTTTTAAGCTTTTTCAGAAGTTCTTCTACCTTATTTTCTGTAATCGTAAGCTTCTTTTCTTCGATCTGCGGAACAAGTTCTTTGGTTTCGTCCATCTCTTCTTTCTGATGGTTTGCCGTAAACTTCTCTTCTATTAAAATATACTTTTTCTGGACTTCTTTGGATTTTTTATGCCTTCTCGTCAGCAGAACAACCAGACCGATTGCCCAGATAATTAACACAATGATAATAATAGTCCCGAGATAATTTATTTTCTGAAGCTTATTTTTTTCATCCAGTAAAGTATCGGTGTCGTAATCTTTATGAATTTTCGGGGACAGATAAATAAAATCCCTAGACATAATGCTGTCTGCACGAAGCAACTGGCTTGTGTAATAGAGCTGGTTCTTCTCGTTTTTCTCTTTTTTGGAATAATCGATCAGGATTTCATAATTTTCCCTCAGTTCCGGAAGGATAAACTGATGTTTCTGAAAAATGGAATCTATCTTTTTAAAATAAATAATAGATTGTTTGGTCTTTTTAAGATCGGAATAAGTTTTCCCGATGTAGAAATAACTTACCGAAAGCCTTGCAAAATCACGGCTTTCTCTGATCACGGGCAGAGACTGATTAAAGTCTTCTAATGCTTCCTTGAATTGATTTCTCTTGTATTCTGAAATTCCTTTCGACAAAAGGAAATATCCTTTTTCCAGAGCATAATCCGGATTATCTCCTACTTCAGAAAGTCCCGT
Source organism: Chryseobacterium sp. C2(2020) (assembly GCF_014218915.1). NCBI lineage: Bacteria > Pseudomonadati > Bacteroidota > Flavobacteriia > Flavobacteriales > Weeksellaceae > Chryseobacterium > Chryseobacterium sp. C2(2020). Next base: position 7,822 of record NZ_JACLCT010000015.1, on the reverse strand, counting down.
CTGTATAGCAGCATCCACTTCTTCCTGTTTCCCAAGATGCCTGTTGCAGATAATAAGCTGATGAAGACTGTTGAGATAACCTTTCTTATTGTTATAAATTTCGTTAGGATGAAGTTTGGTGATGGATTTCGCCTTTTCCCTGTAATAAACAAGACATTTTGTAAAGACCTGTGAAGCATCTTCGTAATAGCCGAGATAGCTTTTTACCACTCCGATATGATACAGATTCTGATATTTCAGATATTCATTTCTGGTATTTCTTGAATATTTATAGGCTTCAAGATATTCGTTAAGAGCAAGTTGAAACTTTTTATAATGGTAATAATAAATAACGCCTTTATCAATATGGGCAACAATTTTAAGATCATCCTCATTGGTCTGGTTGGCTGCCCAGATCATGCTGTCTGCATACTTCAGTTTATTTTCATTTAAAGAAGAAAAAAATACCGCATCTTTATATCCCTGAACCAGTTTTTCGTAATTCTTTTCCTTTTTTGCCAAGTTGAGATATGGCTTTATAAAAGGAAATGCCTTCATGTCATTTTCCGAAAAATCTTCATACTTCAACCTGAGTTTATAATATTCGCTGTATCCTTCCTGCGAGAAGAATAAATTAACAATTCCGATAAAAAGAATAAAAAATAGATTTTTTTTCACCCCTGTTTAATAATCCTATGTGTAAACTTCGTCAAAAGTACAGAAAATAGATCATTTTTTATCAAAGATTATTGAATTAAAATGTGGTATAGAATTATTTCTATTTTACAAATATATCAATTGAAAATCAACCAATTAAATAATAAGTACAGAAATATTCCGCTGTCTCAATTTATGAATAATGACCGCAACTGTTTTTTTATTTCACCACAAGGTTATAATTTCGAAACCGGAAATCAAAACAATAGAAAAAATTAATTAAAGCCGTTTTTATATACTATTGAATAGAAAGAAAGCCCTAAAAAAGCACATGCAGATAAATTTTGAAAGCTAATAAAAAAACATGATTCTATTCATAAATCTTACCACCTTCCTTAACAGGAGAAATTACTTTTTTGGAAGGCTGGTTTTTTTTAAAATTTAATTTTTCAAAAAAAAGCTAATAACCATTTTTTGAAATACAATAACCGCGAAGAAATAAATTAGTCCTGTATCCTACAGGTAAATTGGGAAGGAGGTTCTGAAATATGAACCTTTTTATTAAAGTTTTCAGTTTTAATCGAAAAGAGACTGTTCCTTACGGGCAGCCTCTTTTCTTTTTAAAACATTAAGGATTTACAAATCACTTCCAGCCTCCGCCTAAGCTCTTGTAAATATCAACAACTGTACTCAGTTGTTTTTGTTTAGCTTCTACCAGTTCCATTTTGGCATCCAAGGCATCTCTCTGGTTCAGAAGAACTTCCAGATAATCGGCTCTCGAATTTTTAAATAACTGATTGGCTATATCTATTGATTTTTCCAAAGCCTGTGTTTCTTCAGACTTCAGTTTGTAATACTGATCGATGTTTTTTACTTTAGACATTAAATTCGCAACATCCAGATAAGCATTCAGAATGGTTTTATCATATTCGTACAACGCCTGAATCTGTCTTGCATCCGCTGTCTGAAAGTTCGCTTTAATGGCACTTTTATTAATCAGCGGGCCCGCCAGTTCACCCACCAGACTTGCTGCCATAGATTCCGGCAATTTAACCAGATAAGAAGGTTTAAAAGCTTCCAGTCCTAACGTTGCAGAAATTTCCAGACTTGGATAAAACTCTTTTCTGGCTGCTTCCACATCCAGTTTTGATGATTTTAATTCCAACTCAGCCTGTTTGATGTCGGGACGGTTTGCCAGTAACTGTGACGGAATTCCCGTATAAACTGTTTGAGGGATCATCGACATGAAATCTCCTTTTGATCTTACAATCGGCTGTGGAAATCGTCCGCAAAGCGCATTGATTTCGTTTTCTTTTTCAGTAATTTCCTGACGGATGGTAAATTCCGAAGCTTTAGATTTTGCCAGTTCCGCCTCGAATTTTTTTACCGCCAGTTCCGTAGCTGCCGCAGCTTCTTTCTGTATTTTTGAGATCTCCAAAGCTCTCTGCTGCAGTTTTGTGTACTGCTGAATGATATCCAACTGATTATCCAGAGCCAGCAATTCATAATAATTATCAGCAACTTCCTCAATTAAATTCGAAAGAACAAAATTCTTCCCTTCCACGGTAGAAAGATAATGTGCTACTGCAGATTCTTTCTCCGTTCTAAGCTTTTTCCAGATATCCACTTCCCAATTTGCCATCAATCCGCCCTCAAAATTTCCAAGCGGATCCGGCATTTCTTTTCCGGGTTCTATTTCTGTGGTGGCATCACCTGCTCCTTCGCTGGTGTAGCGTCCTGCTTTTTTCACACCCGCGCCGATTCCTGCGGAAACAGTAGGCGTTAATCTTCCTTTTTTTGCCAAGACACCGCTTTTTGCAATCTCAATTTCCTGCAAAGTAATCATTAACTCCTGATTATTTTTTAAAGCAGTTTCTATTAAGGCTACTAAATTAGGATCTGTAAAAAACTGTCTCCAAGGGGTTGTTCCGCTGTTGTTGTTTGCATCACCCTGATCTTCCTGATTAAAATTCTGAGGAATATTTTCTTTCACCTCATCTTTTACCACGGTCGCCATGGGCGCCTTACAGCCTGCTAAAACAAGCGATAAGGCAATGGCAGCTATATATCTTTTATTATAAATCTTCATGTTTGTCGTCGTGTTGGTACGGTTCTGTTTGTTCTGTTAAAGGATTTTCCTCTTCATATTTTGCCAGTTTCGATTTTTCTGCGATTGTTCCGAAGATGTAATACAATCCAGGGATAATCATCAGTCCGAAAATAGTTCCGATCAGCATCCCTCCTGCTGCAGCGGTACCGATGGTACGGTTACCGATTGCTCCCGGTCCTGTTGCCAGAACCAATGGAATTAAACCTGCAATGAATGCAAATGAGGTCATCAGAATCGGACGAAAACGGATCGCAGCTCCTTCGATGGCAGCCTGCGCAACAGGAATTCCTTCTTCCGCTTTTTTCTGTACGGCAAATTCTACAATCAGTACGGCATTTTTACCCAAAAGACCAATCAGCATCACCATTGCTACCTGAGCGTAAATATTGTTTTCCAATCCTAATAATTTCAGACATAAGAAAGCTCCGAAAATACCTGTCGGTAACGATAGAATTACCGGTAACGGAAGAATGAAACTTTCGTACTGTGCGGAAAGAATAAGATAAACAAATCCTAAACACACTAAGAAAATGAAAATCGCTTCGTTTCCACGGCTTACCTCGTCCTTAGAAATACCCGCCCAATCGATCCCGAAACCTCTCGGAAGCGTTTTATCCGCAACTTCTTTAATGGCTGCAATCGCCTGTCCGGAACTGTACCCCGGAGCCGGAGTACCACTTACCTCGGCAGAATTGTACATATTGTGTCTGGTAATCTCCGAAAGACCGTATACTTTTTCAAGATGCATAAAATCTGAATACGGAACCATTTGATCTTTATCATTCTTCACATATAGTTTCAAAAGATCGCTTGGTAACGCACGATATTGAGGGCTCGCCTGAACGATTACTTTATAAGGTCTGTCGAAACGGATGAAACTGGTTTCATAGTTGGAACCGATTAATGTGGATAAATTATCCATTGCATTTTCAATCGTCACTCCTTTTTGCTCGGCAAGATCATTATCCACTCTCAACATATACTGAGGGAAACTTGCGGAATAGAACGTAAACGCAGAACCCAGTTCCGGACGTTTTTTCAGTTCTCTTACGAAGTCGTTGCTTACCTTTTCCATTTTTTGATAATCTCCGCTTCCCGCTTTATCGAGCAGACGAAGCTCGAAACCACCTGCTGCACCGTATCCCGGAATGGAAGGCGGCTGGAAGAATTCTATATTTGCACCGGGAATATTCTTCGCTTTTTCTTCAAGCTTTTCTATGATTTCCGCGGCAGATTCTTTACGGTCTTCCCAGCTTTTAAGATTGATAAGACAAGTACCGGAGTTGGAACCCGTACCTTCCGTAAGAATTTCGTAACCCGCCAGTGAAGAAACAGACTGTACTCCATCGATATCTTCAGATTCTCTTAATAATTCTTTGGCAATCTGGTTGGTTCTTTCCAGTGTAGAACCTGGAGGAGTCTGAATAATGGCATAAATCATTCCCTGATCTTCCGCAGGAATAAATCCTGAAGGCAATGAATTGCTTAAAAAGAATGTACATGCACAGAACGCCAATAATAATGGTAAAGTGATTGTTTTTTTCTTCACCGTTTTGTTTAGCATTCCTTCATATTTATTAGCTCCTTTTGTAAATAATCCGTTGAACTTATCAAGGAAAATAGTAATCGGAGTTCTTCTTTTTGCTTTTCCGTGGTTATTTTTTAAAATTAAAGCACATAAAGCCGGCGTTAATGTTAAAGCAACAACCCCTGAAAGAATAATTGCAGAAGCCATAGTGATGGAAAACTGACGGTAGAAAACTCCAACCGGACCGGACATGAAGGCTATCGGAATGAATACGGATGCCATTACCAGAGTAATTGCGATAATTGCCCCGCTGATTTCATGCATCGCTTCTTCTGTTGCTTTTAACGGCGATAAATGCTTCTCTTCCATCTTTGCGTGAACGGCTTCAATAACCACAATCGCATCATCCACCACGACCCCGATCGCCATAACAAGCGCAAATAACGAGATCATATTTAAGGTAATTCCGAAGGCGGACATGACTGCGAAAGTACCTACTAATGATACCGGAACCGCCAAAGCAGGAATTAAGGTTGAACGCCAGTCTCCCAGGAATAGGAATACCACGATTGCCACCAAAATAAAGGCTTCAAAAAGCGTATGAACTACTTTTTCAATAGAAGCATCTAAGAATTTTGATACGTCATAACTGATGTCATAATGCATTCCTTTCGGGAAAGTGGTTTTCTGCAATTCTTCCATCAAAAATTTTACATTCTTGATAACGTCACTTGCGTTGGAACCATACGATTGTTTTACCGTGATTGCCGCAGAAGGCTTTCCGTTTAAGGTAGAATAAATATCATACATGGACGAACCGAATTCTATATCGGCAACATCTTTTAATCTGATGAATTCGCCATCGGGTTTAGCTTTAAGGATAATATTTCCGTAATCTTTTTCATTATTAAAACGACCCGGATATTTTAAAATATATTCAAAGGACTGCGATCTTTTTCCGGAACTTTCACCTGTTTTACCCGGAGAAGCTTCTAAACTCTGCTGATTCAAGGATTCCATTACTTCATCTGCGGAAATGCTGTAAGCCGTTAATCTGTCCGGTTTCAGCCAGATACGCATCGCATATTCTCTTGTTCCGAGGATATCTGCGAAACCTACACCGCTTACTCTTCTCAATTCAGACATTACATTGATGTCTGCATAGTTGAAAAGGAATTTCTGATCAGCTTTCGGATCATCACTGTACAGGTTAATGTACATCAGCATATTGGGTTCTTCACGGGTAATTTTCACCCCTTCACGAACAACCAATGGCGGAAGTTTATTAACCACCGAAGAAACACGGTTCTGTACGTTTACTGCTGCTACATTCGGATCGGTTCCCAAATCGAAAACCACCTGAATGGAAGCTTCCCCGTCGTTTCCGGCATCGGAAGTCATATATTTCATCCCGGGAACCCCATTCAGACCTCTTTCTAAAGGAATAACAACGGATTTAATCAACAATTCATTGTTGGCTCCGGGATAATCCGCCGTAATGTTTACTTTGGGTGGAGAAATGGAAGGAAACTGGGTAACCGGTAATTTTACAAGGGATAAAACTCCCATAAATACGATAATCAAAGAGATTACGATAGACAGAACAGGTCTGCGAATAAATTTCTTAAACATAAAATAATGATGAATTATTAATGATGAATGATAAATGATGATTATGAAGTTTTTGCATAATCACGATCACGTATCGATTATCGTATTCTACTCTGCTTTTAATTTTAATGACTGAAGAACTTTTTTCGGATCCTGAACTTTTGTCTGAACTTTCTGATCGTCTTTTACTTTCTGAACTCCTTCCAATAAGATTTTATCTCCGGTTGAAAGCCCTGAAGCGACTACGTATACATCAGGAAGCTCATAAGCGATCTTTATATTTTTAGATTTTGCCACTCCGTTCTTGTCTACCACGAAAACATATTTCTGATCCTGAATTTCGTAAGTAGCTTTCTGAGGAATGATTAAAGCGTTTTTCAATGGTAACGTCATTCTTACTTTTCCCGTTTCTCCGTTTCTCAGAAGTTTATCCGGATTTGGGAATTTAGCTCTGAAAGCGATATTTCCTGTCTCACTGTCGAATTCCCCTTCAATGGTCTGAACCTGTCCTTTCTGTGGAAAGACATCTCCGTTTGCCATAACAAGATCCACCATATTGCTTCCTCTTGAAGCTACATTTCTCTGATAGTTAAGATATTCCGGCTCCGAAACATTGAAGTACGTATAAATATCGTTGTTATCGGAAAGGGAGGTTAATAAATCTCCTTCATCTACCAGACTTCCCAGTTTTAAAGGAATTCTGTCGATAATTCCCGAAAACGGAGCTTTAATGTCTGTAAAAGACAGGTGAATCTGTGCCAGTTTCGCTTCAGCATTGGCTGCATCCAGCTTAGCTTTCGCCATTGCTCTTTCGTTTTTGGAAACGATGTTGTTGTTGGCTAATGTACTTGCATTTTTCAGCTCAATTGTTGCCTGAGCAACTTCTGCCTGAGCTTTCAGCAATTCTGCCTGATACAATTTCGGCATAATTCTGAATAAGGTTTGTCCCTGACGAACAAACTGTCCCTCATCTACAAAGATTTTCTCAAGAAAACCTTTTTCCTGTGCACGAACTTCAATGTTCTTTACAGATCTTACCTGTGCCACGTATTCTTTATCGATCACAGTATCCATCACAACGGGTGATGTTACCGGATAAACAGCGGCTTCTTCTTTTTCTTCTTTTTTCTTGTTACAACCTGTGAACAATAAAATACTGCTTAGCGCAATGCTTGCGACAACTCTTTTAATCATAATTCTAGAGTTTATGTAAATCGTTAATGTTTTAAATATGAAAATGGCAATAAGAGGATCGACGGAATAATTGATTGCCGGCAATTACAACGCAGGATTTTCCCACCGAATAGCTAATCGGCAGAAAACGGGTTCGAAAATGTGGATTTTAAATTCTTATAGAACGAATCAGAATGAACTTTTTAACAGAAGAATATTCTGATATACAGCTATGGATCGCTGATTTTAGTCTTTTGAAACTTTTTAAACCAAAAATATAGACCAAAGTGAAAACACTAGCGAAAGCCACCATTGCCTGAAAGGTATCGGACAACTGGAAATCGTCTTCAGTAAGTTCGAGCGTATATGCATTGCTTACATCATCCGAAGCCTGTTGCATAGAAAGCTTTTCGTAGGTCTGGTTTAAACGGTTTGCTTTTTTGGGTAAATTCTGAGAAGTGTGGGTGTAATCGTTTCGTAAAGTTTTGACATTGATCTTGCTTTCTACTACAAAAAGCAGAAAAAGAGTGGTCAAAAAGTATACGATATAGTTTCTCATGATTTCAAGGCACAAATGTAGACTTTAGTTTTGTTATGTTTCGAGACAATTGTGTGACAAGTTATTCATATTAACAATATTTAACACTTATTTAAATTCGCTGAATTTGTTTAAATATTAAAAAAAAGGGTATTGTTAAATTAAAATATATTTCATAAATTAGTATTATGAAATGTTATAAATGTCAATCATTAGATAAAGTAAA
>NZ_JACLCT010000014.1:0-99071 GCF_014218915.1 Chryseobacterium sp. C2(2020) | reverse complement strand
AAAATTTTTTGAGCTTTGAGGGCTCAAAATTTTTCAGAATAACTTTTCTACTTACACAGTTAGTAGGACACTACCAATTTTATACTCAATAAGAATCCTGACCTTCGGTCAGGATTCTGTCGTTTGATAATAATCTGCAATATTTTTAATTTCATCGAGACTCAGGTTCCACATAAAGTTCAGGAACTGCTGATAACTTTCACTTTGATTTTTGGGATCTACCCGATCTAAATATCGATTTAAATTGTAGTTTTTTCTCGCTTCATAAATCTTGGCGAAACATTTTCCGAGCCAGTTTTTGTAATACTTTTCCTCTTCGTTATCCTGCAAAAACTGAAGACTTGCATAAATTCCGACTCCGTAATCTTCAGAATGATAAAAATTAGGCAAGGTTTCCATTCTTGCGATTTTTTCTACCGCAGAATAAGAATCGGAAGGTTTTTCATCCGGAACATCATTTTTAAGTTCAGGAAATACTTTTTTGAGGTTATTGATTCTTAAAACCATTTCAGGATGCGATCTCAGAGAATCTTTATTCAGCTTTTCCTTAAAATGATTGTAATTATACAGAGAAAAATCTTCTTTTTTCAGCCATTTGTCTTTAAATTCCTGCTTCGGAAGATTGAAATATTTTTTGTAAGTTTCCACTTTCAGCTCTCTTGGCGAAATGGTATCAAAATCTTCCAGTCTTTTCAGGGCATTAACGTATTCAGCTTTTTTAAAATCGCTGTTTTTAAAAACCACATACCCTAAAGAATCAGCCTGCATTTCCTGCTTTCTGTTTTCAGCCCCTTTTCTGTAGATTCTGTTTTTCATCACATCAAAAGCCCTCTGATTACGGTTTTCCTTTGTCGATTTAATATCCTGAACCACCATTTTGTCCATTTTATCCTGTTCGATCATACTCAGAAAAGTTTTCAGCGTATGCTCGGAAATTTTATGTCCTAATTCATGGGAAATTACGGCAGCAAGCTGATCGTCATTATTCAGCCAGTTGAAAAGCCCCATATTGATCACAAAAGTGCCGTCTGCAAAACAGTATGCATTCGGAGTGTTGTCTTTGGCGATAAGGATTTTTAAATTTTGCGGAATCTGGGAATTGTTTTTTCTTAACCGTTCGATAAGATTTTTAACCTTTGCATCAAATACAGAATTGAAAGCAAAATCTTTTTCCTTCACTTTTTTTTCAAATTCTTTGTCGAATTCTTTATAAATTTTAGAAAGCTCATTGCCCGTCTTTCCGGGATAATCGGATCTGCTTTTTTTACTTAAACTTTCGGTATTCGCCGTGAAATTTCTCAGAAATTCTTTTCTCTGGGCATAATCTGCCGTATCGAGAGGTTTATACATCTGTCCGAAAGCGGTGATAACGAAATGGATAAGCAATAAGGAAATTAGTTTTTTCATCATCTTTTACATCAATAATCACAAAAATAAATCATTTCGTTTCATGTTTTCAAATTTATTTTAAATTTGTTTAAGATCAATTGCTATGACAATTCTTATTTATTTTGTGACATTTATTGTCATTGCCGTACTTCTCTTTTATGTTTTGGGATATGGTTATATTTTCAACGGAATATCCAAAACCTATTTAAGGGGAAAACTCAGTGCCAATATTGATGACGGCACCTTGTTTTCCGGCAACCTCATCGCTACAGAATCTCCTGAACTTTGGGAGGAATCTCCCGAATACAACAAAAAACAATTACCGAAAAATATCGTTGAAGATTTAACACAATCCAATACCGCATCTTTTATTGTGGTGAAAAACGGAAAACTGCTTCACGAAGAGTATTGGAACGGCTACAATCAGCTATCAAAAACCAATTCTTTCTCTATGGCAAAAGCCGTTACGGTAATGCTTTTGGGCAAAGCATTGGAAGAGGGAAAAATTAAAAGTCTTGATGATAAGTTTTCGGATTATTTTGAGGAATTTAATAATAAAGATTTTGCTAAAAATTTAACATTAAAAAATCTGGCTCAGATGGAATCGGGACTGGACTGGGATGAAAATTACAAAAATCCTTTCCTTCCCAATGCGAAAGCTTATTACGGAAAAAATTTAATGAACGCCACTTTTTCAAGGAAATTTAAAGAAAATCCGGGAGAAAGATTTGAATATCAGAGCGGTTCTACGCAACTTTTAGGGTTTGCCATTAAAAAAGCTGTCGGACAGTCCTTGGCAAGTTATTTATCCGAAAAATTCTGGATTCCGATGGGGATGGAACAAAATGCAACATGGAGCACGGACGAAAACGGAATGGAAAAAACATACTGCTGCATTCATTCCAATTCCAGAGATTTTGCAAAACTGGGGCAGTTATTTCTTAACGACGGAAAAGTTGAGGATAAGCAGATTTTAAATCCGGACTTCATCAATACAATGCGGACTCCGACTAAAAATTCTGAGGAAATTTACGGAATGGGATTCTGGATCAACCACGACAATCCTATAAAGCATTATTATTTTTTGGGACTTCAGGGACAATACATCATTATGATTCCGGAACATGATATGGTGATTGTAAGGACAGGAAGCTATAATAATCTTCCGAAAAACGACAGAGGAAGACCGGATCAGGTGAAATTTCTGGTGAATGAAACGGTAAAATTATTTCAATAAAAATATGGAAAAATACAGCCCGAAAGTTGATGAATACATTGAAAAATCGCAGGATTTTGCAAAACCTATTCTGAATTATATCCGAGAAACCGTTCACGAATTCTGTCCTGATGCAGAAGAAGCGATAAAGTGGAAGTTTCCCACATTCCTGTATAAAGGGAAGATTCTTTGTTCAATGGTTTCTTTTAAACAGTATTGCAGCATGGGATTCTGGCTTCATGATGAGATGACATCTCTGAAAGAGTTTGAAACAGATACCGAAAAAACGAATATGTTCAGCCTGGGTAAAATTACAGAAACAGAAAATCTTCCTTCAAAACCTCAGCTTAAAAAGATGATTACTGAAGCGATGGAACTGACAGATATGGGCGTTACTTTGAAAAAAGCAGCTCCATCGAAAACAGAAACAGAGGTTCCTGATTATTTTCAAAATGCTTTGAATGAAAATGAAAAAGCTCTGGAAATTTTTAAAAAAGCTTCACCCTCTTTCCGTAAAGAATATATCAACTGGATTACGGAAGCTAAAACGGAATCAACCAGAAACAAAAGAATGGATCAGGCTTTAGAGTGGATCTCTTAAGGAAAAGGCAGAAACTGGAAGTATGAAAAAAGGTAGTTTTATATCTAATGAAATCTGAAATTAGCCTCTTTGAGTGTATTGTTTTTTAAAAAAGCTTCATATTCGGGAGACATCTGTTTTCGTCCGAAAGTATTTTCGCCGCTCATGCTTCCGAGACGCACTTTATCTTTGCCGTATTTTCTGTTCATGGCATCCATTGCTTTCATCACCGGCAAATGCAGATTCTGGGTATCTTCTTCAAAAAGATTAATCAATCTTTGATCTTCCGGCACAAAATCGTTCACAATAACGCCTGCTTTCTTATAATGAAATCCTTCTTTAAAGATATCTTCAAACAGTTCATTTACGACTCTGCCGATTAAAATTGATGAGTTGGTGGGATTGGGAAGAATTCTGGTTACCGCATTCCGGTACTCCGGAAGATCCTTCCTGAAGCGGTTGGTCTGTACAAAAACCGTTACCATTTTGCAGCAGGTATTTTGTTTTCTGAGTCTTTCTGAACAGTACATCCCGAAAGTTTCCAAACGCTCGCGAACATCTTCTTTTTTGGTAAGCATTTCCATGAAACTTCTGGTGACGGCAATGGATTTTTTTGGGGACGGAGCATCCAGTTCTAACTGACGGATTCCTTTCAGTTCGTTCACCATTCTTACTCCGTGAATTCCCATGATCTTCCGAACCCACATTTCAGGCTTTTGAAGAAGATCCCATGCTTTATGCACTCCATTATCATGCATTTTTACAGCAAGACGTCTTCCGATTCCCCAAACATCATCAATTTTCAACCATTTTAAGGCTTTTTCTATTTTTTCAGAGGTATCTAAAATATAAATTCCGTTAACCTTTTCGGGAAATTGTTTGACAATGCGGTTCGCCACCTTACAAAGTGTTTTTGTAGCGGCAACTCCTATACTTACCGGAATCTTTTCCTGCTCATCAATCTCATTTTTGATTTTAAGACAATACTCGTAAATATCGATATATTTAAAGCTTTTCAGATCAAGAAAAAGCTCATCAATCGAATAGACCTCATAATCAGACTTATCCACATATGCTGTGGATATCTCTATAACACGCTGGCTTTTAAAATTATACAATTCGAATTTTGCGGAAAAACATTGTACATCATGCTCTTTAAATAATTCCTTATACTTAAAAGCCGGAGCTGCCATCGGAATTCCCAGATCTTTAGCTTCTTTACTTCTGGACACTACACAGCCATCGTTGTTGGAAAGTACCACAACGGGTTTATTTTCTAGTTTCGGATCAAGCGTTCTTTCGCAGGAAACAAAGAAATTATTGCAATCTACCAAAGCATACATAATAGTTGATTCTGCAACACAAAATTAGATACTATTTGTATCATTTTAGTATATTTGTTGATACAATTTGTATCAATGTCGATTTTTTCAGATAACATCAGGTTTTTAAGAACTCAGAAAAATTTATCGCAGCAGGAACTTGCTGATCAAATTTTAATGAGCCGGGTGCGTTATTCTAAATATGAGGGCGGACGCTCTGAACCGCCTTATGAACTACTTATCCGGATTTCGAAGTATTTCAATATCAGTATTGATTTACTGCTTACTGTGGATATCCGGAAGTATCCTCTCGAAGATGTATTAAAGCTTCCGGATAACAGAATTGTTCTTCCGGTTGTCGTTGATAAATTAGGCAACAACAGCATTGAAATTGTTCCTCAAAAAGCATCAATGGGTTATTTATCCGGTTACAGCGATCCGGAATATATTGAGAGTTTACAAAGGATTTCCTTACCTTTTTTAATTAACGGTAAGTATAGGGCATTTCCCTCAAAAGGAGATTCAATGCCTCCTTTTAAAGACGGCTCTTATATCATCGGGAAATATGTTGAAAATATTGAAGATCTAAAACCGAATAAAAGTTATGTTTTCGTGACTTTGAATGACGGCATTTCTTACAAAAGATTTAAAACCAAAAAGAAAAAAGCAATAACAGTAGCTTCAGACAATTCATTCTATAAACCTTATGATATTCCTTTGGGAGAAATTGTTGAAATCTGGCAATATGCATCTGGAATTTTTCCGGAAGATTTTGAACCTGATCATTTTGAGCATTATCATCTTAAAGATATGTTTCTGGAGCTGAAAAAAGATATTAAATAGCTGAATGACAGACTCATTTAATAACATTCCAATACACCATTTTTTGATGTATTAGAAATGTTATTTATTTATTTATGAGAACAAACTCATGACGAAATTTTTCAATTATATTTTTCTTATGCTTGATATTTTAACACCTAAAGTGGCATTTGTCGTATATTGAAATGAGGTGGCAAAAATTTTAAATCTTACAGGTGTGGGCTGGTTATTATCAATAATATTTGTAGCAACACTGAAACTACCATCGTCTTTATAGATAGATGTGGTTGCAAAATTTCCTTTTTTAGAGATAATAAACTTCATATTATCATTGATTCCCACATTTACTCCGCCATATCCTCCTGTTGTAAAATAAGCATAATGAGGAGAATTATTACCTACAGTAACCGCACCAGAATTTTTTTCAGATGTAAGGGTATCGTTAGGAGATGTTGTAATTCCGAATCCTATTGCACCACCAAAAGGATTGTAGTTTGTTCCTACTTTTGTAATAACTCCTTCAATTACAAAATCATCGGTTGCAGAAAGAAAAGACTGCATGTAATACGCTAAGAGAACAACATTGTCATTTTGTCCTGCAGCATTAAATAAATCGGCATCATATCCTATATTCAGTTCATTTGGAGTTTTTACCAGTTCATTATCAAACGGAAGATTTCCTATTGTAACTCTAGACCATACATTTCGGCTGATATCAACTTCATTTGCCGAGCTATTATCAAACACTGTCAATTTTACAGATGTGTTATAATCTGCAACTCCATTCCATAATCTTATAGTATAATCTCCTAATTCATAAGTCTGGGTATTAAATGAAAAACTGATCATATTTGCATTCACTAAAGTAACTCTGGAGTTATTAATAGTTTCTGTTACAACTCCTGATGAATTGATAATTTTAATACTGAAATTGCTTGGATTTAAATTAAGATTAGAGCCAATTAAAGTAATAAATGTCAAATTATTAGAATTAGTTGCTTTTGGAACGACTGAAGGATAAATCAGCCCCACATTCATCGCATTAGTCGTCCATCCTCCATTCATAGATGTCTTCCATGCTGTTTTCTCAGCTTCAGACATTATTGTCGGAATATTCAGAAAAGGTTTTACTCCATTTGACCGTCCAATTATTCCTGCTGGGTTTTGAGATAAAAATGTAGTGAATGTCGCATCATTGGTAACATCATTTAATCCTGTGATTGAATATTTTAGTCCTGAAGTATTTACTGTCCAGTCTGCTCCCAACGTTAAACCGGCTCCGGCTACAGAAGTTAGGGAAGAGTTCGCAATATTTTTCCCCAAATCTCCAGCTGCTTTGGGTGTACCATCTGCAAGAAGCACATAATTAGAATTAAAATATCCCATATCTACTTTCTTGTAATATTTAGCATCACTTTGCTCCTTAGTATAAGAAGTTCCTGAAATTAATTCTCCATTCCCTAATTTAATGTCATTAGTGGCAATATTTTCAGGAATGTCATTTACTCCAAGAATTCTTTTCCAAGATTCAATATCTTCCGGAGAGAAGTCTGAAGCATCTTTATTTGCTTTAATTAATAAAGCATTCTCTAATCCATTAACAGTATGTATAGATAAAGACTCGTTTTTGTGATAATAGCTGTCTATCCATTCCCAAAACTGCTCCTGAGTAGGTTTTAAACCTTCTGAAAACCAACTTTTTAATTCTTTTTTGTCTGTACTCATAATAAATAATTTGTTTTTTGTGTCTATTTTTAATTAAGATATTCCTGAATCTGAACCGTCAGTTTAGGGTGATTTTTCATGTATTGTGCAATTTTTAACCAGCTTTCCTGTTTTGGTTCATAATACTCCAATACATTATTTTGAGTATATCGCATTTTAGGAGGATACCATTCGTATGTTTTTACAAACTTTAAAAGTTGTGTCGCCTTTTTCGTTACTAAACTCCCTCCCTGCATATAAGAATGAAGAGACACCCTGTCGTACCAGCTTAAGACATTGTAAATACTGTCTAAAGCAAGTGCAGAATTTTCGTAGCTGACAATATTTTCCATATTTTTTGATTTGAAATATTAAAATTTATTTATTGCAAAGATTGAGATGCGAAACGCCAAAACTCGACGTATTAAAAATTATTTTTTCAGTACAGGAAAACTAAAAGTCTAAAATTTCAGACAAAAAGATTTAATATTTTGAAAAGCAACTGAATATGATCTTCTTGAATTGATCATTATCAACAACTTAAAAATTCATAAAAAATACGTCACCTTTTGGCGTTTCCGAGTTATAGATTTGTATTTCAAAATCATAAAATTTTAAATAATGGATAAAGTAAGTTTACAGAGAATTGAAAAACTTCATCCCCATGTAAGGGAAGAGGTAAAACAGATTGTGAAGGAATGCGATGAAGCATTAACCGGAAAAGCAAAAATAAGAATTACACAAGGCTTAAGAAGTTTTGAAGAACAGGAAAAACTTTACGCCATCGGAAGAATTACTTCAGGAAAAAAAGTAACTAATGCAAAAGCAGGACAAAGCATCCATAATTACGGATTGGCTGTTGATATCTGCTTAATGATTGATGGAAAAACAGCAAGCTGGGATACTGTAAAAGATTGGGATAACGACAAGGTTGCCGATTGGTACGAATGTGTAAAGATTTTCGCAAAATACGGCTGGGACTGGGGTGGAAACTGGAAGACCTTTAAAGACCTTCCCCATTTTGAGAAAAAGAATATTCCTACAAAAAAAGGGTTGGTAAAAACAAGCTGGAGAACGCTCTATAAAATGCCCAGAGACAAAGAAAATTATCCTGTATTTTAATTCTCTTTTATTTGAAAATTATTTTTTAATACGTCGCGTTTTGTCGCTACCCCCATCTATCTTTGCTTCAGTAAGATAACATCAAAGCAATTATTATATCAAGCTAAAACCAATAGTCATTTCCCTGAAATCTATTGGTTTTACTTGTCTAAAGTTGTTAGATGTTTCTTTTAAAAAAAAGTGAAAATCATATGAAAAAGACAACCATTCTTTCTTTGGACGGTGGCGGAATCAGGGGAATTATCACCTGTATTATTCTGCGTTACATCGAAGAGCAGCTTCAGTTTTATGATAAGCCAGGCGCCAGACTTGGTGATTATTTCGACTTTGTTGCGGGAAGCAGCACCGGCGGACTGATTGCTTCTATTATTCTTTGTCCCGACGAACACCGAAAAGCAAAATATTCTATCCAGAAAGGATTAGAATTGTATGCTGAAAAAGGTGGCGACATCTTTCAGGTTTCTTTTTGGGAACGTTTGGTAAATCCTTTCGGACTTTTGAACGAAAAAATCTCTCAGGAAGCGCTGGAAAAAAATCTGAATGATTTTTTTGGAAATTTAGAATTAAAAGAATTAATAAAACCCTGTTTAATAACCAGTTACGATATAGAAAACAGAAGAGCAAAGCTTTTCAATTCCTGGAAAGCCAATCTGAGTACAGATAATTTTTATGTAAAAGATGTGTGCAGAGCCACTTCGGCAGCACCTACATATTTTAGTCCGGTTCAGATAAAATCCATGTACGGACAGATTTTCAGCTTAATCGACGGCGGAATGTTTGCGAATAATCCGGCTTTGTGCGCGTACGCAGAAGCAAGAAAAATTCCTTTTGCAGAAGTTTTGAAAAATCATCAGAAAGCCAATCATCCGAGCGTAAATGATATGATTGTTGTTTCCATCGGAACAGGCATCGAGGCAAGATCTTATTCTTTCAAAAAACTGGAAAAATCCGGAAAAATTGGCTGGGTGAACCCAATAATCGATATTTTGATGTCTGCCAATGCCGAAACAGTAGATTATCAGCTTTCTCAGATGTTTCAGACTTTAGGATTGAGAAATCAGAAAAATTATTACCGGCTTAATCCTTCATTAAAAAATGCTTCTCCTGCAATGGATAATGTAAAAAGATCGAATATTGAAAATCTTATACAGGCAGGATTATGTTATATCGACGAAAACAGAGAAACTTTAAACCAGATAGTACAAAAACTTATTAAAAACAAAATATAAGCTATAAGACTTATAATAAATCAATATAAGCTTTTTTAATTATATTTAAAAACATCATACCTTATTAACCATGAAAACACTATTTGCATTTATTATTATCAATATAGTATTCTTTACTGTCGGCTGCTTTATTTCCTATTTTGTATTTGATTATTTCAATCCGCCAGTTACGGAAGACGGTCATCCGGTGATGCCGATAGGAAATGCAATATACTCAGTCGTTACTTCTTTTGTACTAACCATCTTGCTTTTCATCCTGATCAGAAAGTACATTGCAGAAAAATTTTAATTTTTTTGAAAATAATAAATAATACGTCAAGTTTTGACGTTTGCTGCTCCTACATTTGAAATATAAAATAAAACAGAGCAGAAGAACAATTAAAATAAATTTTGAATTCAACATTTACGATAAATACATATTCAATTTTTAACACCAAATAAAAAAAACAAAATGAAAACACAACATCATCATTCTGACATTATCTTCGACAGAACCCGTTACACCATTGAATGGAGCGATATTGAAAATGCCGAAACAGATTACGACAATTATCTTAATGACATCCAAACCTCTTACGACGGATTTTTAAAAATGATGACCTTTAAGAAAATATATATCAATTAATTTTTAAACACATCAAGTTCTGCCGCTGTTCAGCAGTCTGGTATACTACTATCCTTGTTTCGTTTTTCTAAATTCTTCATTTTTCAAATGTTGAACAGCCGGAACTGTGTTTAAAAATCATCATCAAAACATTTAATATCAATCAACAAAATTACAATATATTATGAAAACAAAAGAAGCATTAAAACTTTACTTTGAAAAAGGGGATCAACCTACACAGGAACAGTTCTGGGAGTGGATGGATTCTTACTGGCACAAAGAAGAGAAAATTCCGCAGGACGCTGTTGAGACATTTGAAAAAGTAATTCCTTTTTTTGATGGAGATAAGTTGATGGGATCCAGTATCGCTCTTACAATTCCTAAAAACATCAAACAAATATATAATTCCGCATATATTTACGGAGGATTCAACTATCAAATAACAAAAGTTATTTTTAATGAGGGACTAGAAATAATAGGAAGCGCAAGTTTTCATTCACAAAATATTAAAAGTATAGATACTCCTTCTACATTGAAGATAATTAAAAATTCAGCTTTTGCAAATCAAAGTAACAATATCAATGGTAATGACTCTCTAGAAGAAATTATTTTAAATGAAGGGTTGGAAATTATAGAGGACTATGCTTTTACAGTTGAAATGTCTAAATCGCCAACAATTAAGAATCTGTATATTCCCAACACAGTACAATCAGTAGGACAAAACGCTTTTTTCATTCCTTCATTACAAACCGTCTCTGCACCTGCCGGTTTAGATCTTAGCACCGCAGGAATTCCTGCAACAGCAGTAATTACATACAGAGACTTACCAGAATAACTTTAAAATTAAAAAATGACAACAAAAGAAGAATTAAAACTTTATTTTGAGAAGGGAGACCAGCCTAAACAAGAGCATTTCTGGGAATGGATGGATTCTTATTGGCATAAAGAAGAGAAAATAGCTTTGGATTCTCTGCCAGATATAATTGATACCTCTGAATTTGCAACCTTAACTTACGTGAACGAAAAAATTGGAGCAGATGACGGCGGAGTCTGGATCTTTCCGGATAATTCAAAATAATCAATTATGAAATTTAGAGAAATTATAGTAAAAAGTATAAATATTGCAGAAGGCAATTATACTAATAATCAGGACGAAATTAAATCTTTTGAGCCCCTTGAAATATATCTGGTTCCGAGAAAAGAAGGATCACACGAACGTTTTGTTACCGATAATAATGGAATTATTTCCAAACAATCTGCTGACAGCAACGATACATTTGATAATATAACCAATAGAGGAAACTCTACAACCAAGAATGAAATCGTTTTGGCTTCTGCAAAAGGAAGATCTGCCGCACTTGGATTTAATGAAAAAACATCCGGATATTATTTTGGTGACATGAATCCTGAGCATACCGGAAGTAATAATTTAGGTTTCGGGATTAGTACTTTAAAAAAGTTAAGCTCAGGATCCTATAATACCTCTGTCGGCTGTTACAGTCTTTCTGAAGTCTCAGAAGGAAGCAATAACACAACCCTTGGATACGCTACTGCATATCAGCTAAATAGATCATCTACAAATGTATTCATTGGGCATTATACAGGATTTAATTTGAGATCAGAAATATTAGAATCGGATTTAGCAAATATTTCTCCCGCAGCAGCAGCTTATATGAAAGAACAAGTTGCGTTATCAGGATACAACGGTACATCATTTAATTCTTCTTTAAACACTTATGTGGGTGGGGTTATCAATAGTAACGGAAGTACTCCTGTAAGAGCAGCCATGTCAACTATTATCGGAGCGTCAACTTTAAATAATACGTTATACAGAAATTTTAATAATATCGTAATTGGTGCCGGAAATTATATGAGGACAGCAAACTCTGCGATGAATAATTCAATCATCATTGGTAACTGCATTAATTTACCTAATCAGGTAGATGCTTTGGTAATTGGTTCAAATAAATCGCGCAGGATTAATTCATCGGAAGCAATTATATATGGAGAGCTGCCCAATAACAGACTATCAATTAATGCGCCTTTAACAATCCCCTCTCAATACATGCCAAATGCTCAGGGAAGTTCCGAGTTTTCCAAAAACATCGTAGCAAAACCAGACGGTACTTTTGGATGGGAAAACAAAACGGAATATATACCCTTTACTGGAGCAGATTCTACAAAACCTGTTACCGGAGATATTTTTATAAAAGACTCTTCTAATTATACGCAACTTACCTCACAATATATTTTTAGCGCAGATAATTCTGACACTGGAAGTCTACTCGGTTCTGATGGTATAAAATTTATTGAAATCGGTTCAGATGTTGCGAGCATATCAAAATCAGGTATTGTAACTCAAGGAGAATCATTTACCATTACTTGTAACAAACCAAAATCAAGAGGGCTCATTGGATATTATGATTACACCGATAATATAGACGAGCTAGATTATGTACAAAAGAAATATATTGACAAAAAATCATCTTACTCTAAAACAGAAATCAAAACAAACGGTAAATGGATTAATGGAAAAACAATTTATACAAAAACGGTATTTTATGATGAAATTCCCCAAAACGGTATTATAGAAATTTATAAAGATTTTGAGAATATAGAAACAATAATTTCCAATCAAATGTTTACAGAATGGTGGGCAAACGAAATTGCTTTTGCAGGAAACCAATGGAATGGAGAACTTTTCATAAGCATAAATCAAATGCTAGTAAGAATACTAAATGTGAAGATTCCAAATTCTGATTATTCTAAAATTGATTCATTTACTCTTACTTTAGAATACACTAAATTAACTGATTAACAAAATACTGATTCAAATTTATGCGAATCACAAATTAGATTCAGAATTTATTTCATAAAAAAATAAAACACGACAAGTTTTGTCGCCTTAACCGCATATATTTGTGGTAGAAACTTTTAGCAATGAAAAAAGATTTTTATCTTACAAGATACGCTTTAATTATAAAAAGATTGGAAAGTTCTCCGGCTACCTATTCGCAGCTGGAAGAGTATCTGCTTAACTCCTTTGAATTTCAGGATGCAGGGATTAAAGGCTACTCTATCCGTACTTTGCAAAGAGATATCCGGGAAATTTCAGATCTTTTCAATCTCTCCATTCATAATAAAAAGAAGGGAGACAACCGTTATTATATTGAGAGCCGCCCGATTATGGAAGTGGATGAATACAACCAGAAATTACTGGAGTCTTTTCAGGTAAGCAACGCTCTGAATCTTCATCCTGATTTTTCTAACCTTATCTTTTTCGAAAGCAGAAAGCCGACAGGTGTTGAGCATTTTTATGATCTTTTCTTTGCTATCCGTAACAAAAGAATTGTTTCCTTTGAGCACTACAACTATAAAAATAAGCTGATGACTTCCAGGAAAGTTCATCCGTTGGCTTTGAAGGAATCTAAAGACAGATGGTATCTTATTGCTATTGATACGAAAGACAAAATGCTGAAATCTTTCGGACTAGACAGAATTAATTATCTGGATGTTTCTAAAAATAATTTCAGGGAAAAATACAAATACAATTTCAGAGAACACTTTAAAAACGCCTTTGGTGTGATGAATCTTGCAGAGCAAAACCCGCAAAAAATTGTTCTGAAATGCAGCAGGCATCAGGGAGAATACATCAGAAGTTTTCCTCTCCATCAGTCTCAGAAAGAAACCAAAGAAACACCGGAAGAAATATTTTTTGAGTTTTTCCTGCATCCTACTTACGATTTTATGCAGGAAATTCTTTCCTTTGGAAAAGAAGTTCAGGTACTCGAACCTAAAGTTTTAGTTGATGATATCCGCAAAAATCTTCAGGAGTCTTTAAACAGGTATCTTGAAAGCTAAAAAACTTATCATTTCGATACGTTTTTTTGATTACTTTTACATAAATATACCAAAGTGAAATCTTTTTTTGTGCTTCTTTTTTGCGGTGTTTTTTCTGTCTGCTTTTCGCAGCAGACAGAGGAATTTAAACTCATTAAGAATTATTATAATCAGCATCGTTCGATGCTTGGCAAAGAGTTTAAGAAAAAATTTGATGCGGAGACCGATAATTATCATAAAGCATCCATAAAGCTAGATTATATGCTTTTCATGCAGAAAATGGACAGTGTAGAAAATGTCGCGCTTACAGGAGCTTTGTTAAAAACCAAAAATCTTGAAGATCTCAGCAAATTAAAATTACTGAAAACTTTGTCTCCTGAGCTTTCTGCGGCTCCTTCGGTAGTTACAGATAAAATGGCAGATTATCCGGGGGGAATAAATCAGCTTCGAAAAGAAGTGGCTGATCTTTTTTACCTCGGTGGTGTATATTCCGAAGTAAAAACCGTAAAAACTAATGTGGCTTTTATTGTAGAGAAAGATGGCAGCATCAGCAACGTTCAGGCGGAGGGAGATAATTTCACGTTCAACAGACAGGCAGAAATTGCTCTTTATTCTGTTTCACAAAAGTTTTCGCCTGCGATCATCAACGGTGGTCCGGTACGATATCGTTTCCGGCTTCCTTTAACCATGAATATTGAACCATAAATGTTTACCGACGAATATTTCATGAAAATGGCTCTTCATGAAGCTGAAACCGCGTTAGAAAAAGATGAAGTTCCTATCGGATGCGTAATAATCTCCAGTAACAGAGTGATTGCAAGAGCCCATAATCTTACTGAAACCTTAAACGATGTAACGGCTCACGCAGAAATGCAGGCAATAACTTCTGCTGCCAATTTTCTGGGCGGAAAATATTTAAGAGACTGTACTCTCTATGTCACAATGGAACCTTGTGTAATGTGCTCCGGCGCATTGTCCTGGTCACAAATCTCAAAAGTTGTCATCGGAGCAAGAGATGAACACCGGGGGTTCATCAATAAGAACCTTTCTCTTCACCCCAAAACAGAAATAATTACTGGAATTTTAGAAAATGAATGTTCTTTAATTGTGAAAGAATTCTTTAAATCTAAAAGATGATATAAAAGTTGAGGTTAAGGTTAGGATATTATTTATCAATCGCTTTTTAAATCTGAACCTCAACCTTTTACTATAAATTTTTACCCAAAAAATATAACCCTTTCAAAGTATGCAATCTGTCCATCACGTGAATCTTATCCGTTAGAGGTTTGTAGACATGAGAGACTCCGCCGGTTGCCACCACAAAACAATCATCGTTTACCTCATCGTTTATTCTGTCTATAAATCCTTCTACCATTCCCAGAAATCCGTAGACCATTCCGCTCTGCATACAGGTTACGGTATCTAAACCCAAAACGGTTTTTGGCTTTACCAGTTCAATTTCAGGAAGCTGAGCAGTCTGGCTGATCAGAGAATTAAGTGCAGTAACGATTCCCGGAGCGATAATTACTCCCAAAGTTTCCCCACTTTCTGCAACACAGCTCGCTGTAAGTGCAGTCCCGAAATCCAATACAATTTTTTTCCTGTCGGGATACATATTGTGTGCAGCAACAAGATTTGCATAAATATCTGTTCCCATCTGTTTAGATTTTGCCTGAACTCCGGAAGACGTATTTCTGTCAACAATCACAGGATGAATATCATGAATCTTTTTTATCGCTGCACTCATCACTTTTGTAAGCTGAGGTACAACAGATCCGATAATGACTTTACTGATTTCTGCAGGCTCAATTTTATAGGTCTGATACAGCATCAGCATTTGTACATAAAGTTCATCTGCTGTTCGATAAGGTTTTGTATTAATTACCCAGGAAATATCACAGTTGTCTTCGTTAAAAAGTCCGAATCTGATATTGCTGTTTCCTATGTTTATTACAATTGACTTCATTTATTTATTTTCAAAAAGATGGAAATCTCCGATTAATTTTAAGGCACTAAATTTAATGATTTTAGTAAAACTATGGTTTAGATTTTCTTGTATTTAAGAAACAATTATTTATATTTAAACCTAAAATCACTTCAACTCAAATTTTCATGAAAAAACTGATCCTGCTATTCTTATTTCTTTGGGGAATAAACAGCTTTTCTCAAACTGCCGCCGCTGCAAAAGAAGTATTTGAAAAGCTTAAAAAAGAATCCAAAACTGATGGGACCGACAAAACGGTGTATAATATTCTGGATGAGTTTTACAATAAAACTTTGCAGGCGGAAAATGATGAAATGACGGATGAAACTATAGGAAACATCCAGAATTTAATGTCCGATCCCGATAATAAAAACATCCACATTCTTATGCTTTTCCTGATGTATCAGCAGCACATCAGCCAGACTGCCGCTGTCGGGAAAAAATCTAATCCCGAATTTCAGATCGAAACAATGAGGCTGCTGGAAGAAGAAACAAAAAAAATCTATGGAAAAATCCCTGCCATCATTTATATCTACAAATACGAATCATTCGACAGTGGCGATAAAAAAGAAGAAGCCAAAGCTGCAGTTATTCAGGGACTAAAAGAATATCCCGATTCTGTTCCTTTAAAAGTTTATCATTACCTCAACACCAAAGATGAAGCTTTAAAAAACGATTTGATTAAAAATCACTCTAACCACTGGATGGTAAAGCAATTTGGAATTCAGTAAAGAATTTATTCCTGAACTCTTTTTTATTTAAGATAAATGTATTTATTGAAAATATTTAATTTAATCAAAAAATAATTCTTGCTTTATTTAGAAAATTCACTAATTTAGGAAAAATTTAAAGCGGAATCCGAAAAGCTTAGTAAGAGTAGGAAATGACAAACAAAATATCAATAATTATGAAAAATTTAAAGAAGCTTTCAAGAGAGAACCTAAGAGCAGTACAAGGAGGCTACACACCAGAATGTTTAGAAAGCATGAGATCTTTTGAATGCCAATTAGAGCCTGGGCCAGGACTCACTTATATGACTGTCCCTAACTGTCCCGGTGTAAAAAGATACTGTGTCTTTTTATAATTGTTTTAAATTTTAGTGTACATTCTACTCAATAATTTGTGTGTAGAATTTTTATTTAGAACCTTTCAAAAAAATCCTGCAGTCAATTGTCTGCAGGATTTATATTATTCTAAAAAATTATTTCACCTCAACGAAATTATCCGCCATATTCACATCAGCAAGTCTTTGGCTAAAATCTATTCCTAAAACCGATAACTGTGATTTTGTATAAGGAATAGTGATGGAGTATTCTTTCTGCGTCCAAGGCCAGTAAGGCTTTGTTTTGAATTCTCCGTAAGCATCTTTTTCCTTCCACGTACGAGTCATGTTCATAGGAATCTGATAATTGATTATTTTTTTGTCCGTAGTTATCACACTGAAATCAATCGGCATCGGAACCTGTCCGTTATTCACCAAAGTAATGGTTGTGGATTTTGCATCGTATTTTACGTCTTTGATTCCGTAATCAATTGTTTTTGTGGTATTGATCCAATAATTCTGAAACCATTTCAGATCCATTCCCGAAACCTTCTGGGCAATGTGTAAAAAGTCTCTGTCTGAAGGATGTTTTAGCGCCCATTGATCGTAATACTGCTTCAATGTTTCCGCAAGATTCTGTTCCCCCATAATGTAACCCAGCTCAACCAGATACAATTCTCCTTTTACATAAGAAGCATATGTATAGGAAGTTCCGTTATCATGATGATCTCCAAACCAGATTGCCGGTTCTTCGATACCTTTTTTTACAAAATTTCTATAAGCATTTAAAGAATTGGCAAAAGGATTCGGAAGTTCTTTTGCAGGAGGAAACAACTGATTCATTACATATCCTTCCGCATAACTTGTAAATCCTTCATCCATCCAGGGACGCATCGGTTCATTGGTCGCAAGAATTTGCTGATACCACGAATGCGCTCCTTCGTGAGCCATTAATCCCATCAATCCTTCAATATCATTTGCTTCACCTAAAATCATGGTACACATTCCGTATTCCATACCTCCATCTCCTCCCTGAATGAAAGAATATGTCGGATACACATATTTCCCGAAATGGGAATTCATCAACTGATAATATTTTGTGATGTAAGGCTGTGCTTCTTCCCAGACTTTTGTTTTATCGTTATTCTGATATACTAAAAAAACCTTTGGACCTTGCGGAACGTCAAAACTTTTTACGATATAGTCTTTATCTGCAGCCCATGCAAAATCGAGGATGTTTTTAGCGCTCCACTTCCATGTTGCTTTATTTTTATCTGCTTTAATTTTAGCATTAGCATCATACCCTTTTACTTCAGAAGGATTTTCCAGAATTCCTCCCGCTCCGATTACATACTCTTTATTGATTTTAATGGTTACATCAAAATCCGAGAACGGCGCGTGAAATTCTCTTCCGATATAATCAAATGTCGCCCAGCCGTCGTAATCGTATTCTGCGATTTTCGGATACCATTGCGTCATCGTCATATCAACTCCTTCCCTGTTGTTCCTTCCGCTTCTTCTGATTTGCTGCGGAATTACCGCATCCCATTCTAAAGTAAATGTAGTGGATGAATTAGGTTTAATCGGTTCTGCAAGGTAAACTTTCATTATCGTTTCCTGAACTTCAAACTTAAGTGTTTTGCCGTTTTGCTTGATCCAATGGATATTCTGCGCTCCTTCCTGATCTTTCGGGATCGAAGCCAATCTTGAAACCCCGTCTTTCTGCAGTCTGGAATCTCCGTTTTTTCCCTGTCCTGCAACTCTCTGATCCATCATCGAATTGGGCTTAAAAGCATTCCAGTACAAATGGAAATAGACAACATTCAATTCGTCCGGAGAGTTATTTTTGTAATCTAAAGTTTGTTTTCCTTCGTAGGTAAACTTTTCAGCATTCACATCAATATCCATCTTGTATTTCGCACTCTGCTGATAATAAGCTCCCTGCTGAGCATGAAACTGTGAAATGATAAATGCAAACAGGATTGCAACCGATTTTTTCATTTAAAATTTTATTTTTTCTAAAGATAAGTATTTAAAATAAAAGCCTCAAATATGTGATATTTTTGAGACTCCTATAGAATTGGATAAATTTTTACAGAGATTGTTAAAAATTTTATTCTCTTTCATATTCTTTTCCTATCAGACTTAATTTTTCAAATAACTTAAAAGTAAAATCTTTAATAAAAATGCTTTTAGACTGCTTCTTATTTCCTTTGAAATTTTCAAATTCTGTTTTGTCTTTTTCCCAGTTATAATAATCATTCGTTACAATATAATCTCCCGTTAATAAATTATAGGTTTTGTTGCAATGTCCGGTTGTGGTTCTGTAACTGTAATCATAGCCAATAAGCTGTATTTCTTTTACTTTTTGGTTAAACCTCAATTTTAAACCATGACCATAAACACCGGTTCCATCCTGATAAATAAGAAAATCCAACACATCATTTTTGTACTTTAGTGGTACAACATAAACCCCATTAAATAAATCAAAATCAATAAAAAACGTTTTCTTTTTTGAAGAAAGATAAATGATTAAATACTTTTTTATCGCAGAATCTTCTTTATATTTTGATTGATAAATTACCGTCATTACATCATCTTTCTTATCCTTATCAAAATCCGCAACAATCCTTTTCATTTCTTTCCCATTGGCAGTACTTTCTGTAAATTCTGAAAATCCTTTGGGAATTGTAAATTGAGAAAAACAATAAAACGGAAATAGTAGCATAAAAACAAGACCAGTATTCTTCATATTCTTGAAATAGCTTAATCCAATAAAAGTTTTCTAATCAAAGTAATCTGTCCCAGATGATAATAGCAATGCTCGATCATGCCATCTATATTTCTGAGATAGGTTCCGTATTTTTCGTCTACAAAAGCCTCGTTCATTTTTGACTCGGGCATTTTCTCTAATAAATCCGCGAACTTTTTGGCATCGCTTAAAAATTTACTTTTCAGGTTTTCCCACTGTTCCGGAGATTCAATCGGAGGTAGGTCGAAGCTGAATTGATCCCTGATTTCCAAATCGCCACCTTCAAAAACGTTAATTAAACCGGCAATATAATAATCAATATGAAAAGTAAGCATTGCGATGGTATTTAAGGAGCCTACTTTGGCTGTTGCCTTTTCCCAAGAAACATCGGAAAGCTGATCTTTAAAGTTGGTATTGGCAATCCATAAACCATCTAATGTGACCTCCCGGAATCTTTTGGCTAATTGTGCTGCTGAACTCATTTGTTTTAATTTTTCTTAAAGATATGTTCTTAACCACAAATTTCACAAATAAAAAACACAATTTTAGGCACAAATAAACTTAGTGAAATTCGTGTGGAAAATTTGCGCCATTCGTGTTTGAATAAACTGAATTCATGTCTCAACAAAAAACCTCAAATGAAAACATCCGAGGTTTATATGTAATTGAAATTAATCAAGTTATTTTTTCGTTGAAGATTCTTTCTTTCCGCTCTGTAAGATCTTTTCTAAGATTCTTAAGGTGATAAGATAGGTTGGTTTTACCCCTGTTAATCCTAAACCTCCGGAAGAAAGGGTGCTTCCGGTTTCCAAAGGATTATCCGATGCGTAATAAGCATACATTACAAACAGATCCGGAGAAATATGGTGTCTGATTTTAGATGCCACCTGAATGGCTTTCTGATAATGCGCTCCTTCCATCTCAAGACCGATCGCTTTCCATGAAGTATTCATAAAATACGAAAGAATGTCCCTGTTCTGAAGTGAAGTTCCCAAAACGGTAATCATCGGACCTTCGAAAGCTTTTAATTCATCATCTTTAAAATCGTCCAGTTTAAGGGCATTTTCAAACGGATAATTGTCTGCTGTTCCTTCAAAAATATGTGAAGTCGGGATCATGATGTCTCCTTTTCCTCCGGCAAGAATTCCCGCTTTCCCCATGATGGAAACAGATTTTACCTTCATCATATACACTTCCCCTTTATGTTCGTAAGGTCTCAGCAATTCGTCCATTATTTCGTAGGCCTGTTCTCCGAATGCATAATCAAAAACCATTACAACATCATCACCTGCAAATTTAATATCCTGAAAAGGTGTATTTCTGAGATCTGTTTTGCTGAGGTCGATGATCTGCACATCGATATTACTTCCGCTTTTGTCATTAATGTAGATCATTCCCTGTTCCAAAGCGTATTTTGAAACCTTATCGCGAAGTTCTTTTTTGTCGGAAATTTCTCCGTACATTTTGTAATCTACTTCTTTATGATCTTTTTTCTTCAATGCTTCGTTGGCATACAGCATATTTTTCACTGAGTGCATATTGGCAGAAATGATGTGAAGCGGTCTCATGTGAAGATTATTTTCAAACAAAACTTCTTTTACTTTATTCGCCCACTTTTCACCAAAATAGTGATGTCCTACTCTTTCCTTTAAGATAGCACTGAAATGAATTTCTCTTTCTCTGGTCTGTTTTGCATCTTCCAGACTTACTTTCGCAAGGTTGTAGATGATTTTGAATAAACGGTCAGGATTTTCATCATCGCCAAACGTATTGTAAGCCTTTAAAGTTTCATCAAACGTTCTTCCTATTAAAGAAGAAAGGTGAATAAGGGCTACTTCTTTTTCTCTTCTGCTGAATTTTTTCTCGCCTTTCACCACTTCTTCGATAATTTTGAAGGCTCTTGTCGGTTTCCAGTTTTCATCCTGAATGAAAGCCAGATTGCGGACTTTATCTGCCTCAATAAATAAAAAGGTAAGGTGGGTAAGAATATCATAAATTTCCGAACGCCCCAAAAGAACTTCAATGTTCATCTGGTGTTCATCGATTCTGTAACAGTTTCTTCTTCTTTTTTTAGGAACGATCGGTTCAAAACTTCCTTTATCAAAACCTTCGTCTGATGTAAGATGAATGAAGGCGCATTCTTCGATTCCTTCTGGAAGTCTGTCTAAAACATACATCAAACCATCGAGTTCCAGTTTGCTGGGTATACTCATGGTACCGTAAATTTCCGGATTGATCGTCTTCAACAAACTTCTAATGCTTTCTCCTGAAACTCCGCTCGGCTTGAAAAAACCTCTATAAAACAGGTGTCTCATAGATATGTATAGCCTTTCAATTGCCTCGGTGGTTTCTCTTGCTCTAGAATTTGTCATATATTTAAAATTTTTATAAAAAGTCTGCTAAGTTACGAAAAATATTTTAAATGATATTATTAATTTGCTAACCAGCATTTTAACAAAATTGGTGTAACAAACAAAAATTATTTTTCTGTCTTAAAATTAAGATTTTTGAGGTGTTCTTTTTTAAAGTATCAGCAATAAATTTTCTTAATATTAAAAGTTACAGTTTAAAGTTCGATTCATTTTCTCATATATATATTAATTAGGTATAAAAATTTCAATTTGGGAATTCAAGCCCCTTGAAAAACTCACTTTATTTTAAAATTTTATTAAATTTCAAAAGCACCCCTTGAATTTTTAGGGTAAAATATTTTTCTATTCAATTTTTTCGTAAATTTGCCCCGTAAAAATTAACCTAATATGTCAACTTTAAGATTCAAAGCGTTAGAAACTTTACCATTCAAGGACTTCAGAAGAGATAATTCTGTAGAAGTTCCCGTGAAATTATCAGAATTATTCTGTCAGAATGTTTTCTCAGAAGAAACGATGAGAGAATATTTAACGAAAGAAGCATTCCAGTCTATTATGGATGCAGTAAAAAAAGGAAGCAAAATCCAAAGACACATTGCAGATCAGGTTGCGGTGGCTATGAAGGATTGGGCAATGAGCAAAGGTGTAACACACTACACACACTGGTTTCAGCCTTTAACAGGTTCTACTGCAGAAAAGCACGATTCATTCTTCACACCAATTGAAGGTGGAAGAGCGATCGAAAGATTCAGCGGAAATTTACTGATCCAGCAGGAACCGGATGCATCTTCTTTCCCGAATGGAGGTATCAGAAACACTTTTGAAGCAAGAGGTTATACCGCATGGGATCCTACATCTCCTGCGTTCATCATGGGAACTACTTTATGTATTCCTTCGATCTTCATTTCTTACACAGGAGAAACTTTAGATTATAAAGCACCTCTTTTAAGAGCATTGAACGCGGTAGACGAAGCTGCAACCAATGTAATGCAGTATTTCGACAAAAATGTAACAAAAGTAACCCCAACTTTAGGTTGGGAGCAAGAATATTTCTTGGTAGATTCAGCACTGTATCAATCTCGTCCTGATTTGGTTTTAACAGGTAAAACTTTATTAGGACATTCTCCTGCAAAAGGGCAGCAGTTGGATGACCACTATTTCGGTTCAATTCCTACAAGAGTCATGAATTTCATGAAAGAATTGGAAATTGAATGTATGAAATTAGGAATTCCGGTTACAACGAGACACAATGAGGTAGCTCCGAATCAATTCGAATTGGCTCCAATGTTTGAAGAAGTAAACGTTGCTGTTGACCACAACTCTTTGTTGATGGACGTTATGGCAAGAATCGCTCACAGACATCATTTCCATATTTTGTTCCACGAAAAGCCTTTCGCTGGCGTAAACGGAAGCGGAAAGCACAATAACTGGTCTTTAGCAACCGATACAGGTGAAAACCTTTTAAGCCCAGGAAAAAATCCTAAGAAAAACCTACAGTTCTTAACGTTCTTCGTCAATACAATTAAGGCGGTTCACGAATATGCAGATCTTTTAAGAGCAAGTATTGCTTCTGCAAGCAACGACCACAGATTGGGCGCGAACGAAGCTCCACCGGCAATTATTTCCGTATTCATCGGAAGCCAGTTGTTCAGAGTTTTGGAAGAGCTTGAAAAAGTAACGGAAGGAAAACTTTCTCCGGACGAAAAAACAGATTTAAAACTAAATGTAGTTGGAAAAATTCCTGAAATTTTGTTGGATAACACAGACAGAAACAGAACATCTCCATTTGCATTTACAGGAAATAAATTCGAGATCAGAGCGGTAGGTTCTTCTGCAAACTGCGCAGAGTCTATGACGGTAATGAACACGATTGCTGCAAAACAATTAAACGACTTCAAAAAAGAAGTAGATGCTTTAATTGAAACTGGTCTTAAGAAAGATGAAGCAATCTTCAATGTATTAAGAGAATACATCAAGCAGTGTAAAAACATCATGTTTGAAGGAGACGGATATTCTGATGACTGGGCTAAAGAAGCGGAAAAGAGAGGCTTAAACAATTTAAAAACAACTCCGGAAGCTCTTAAGCAGGAAATGGATGAGAAATTCTTAGCGCTTTACGAAGAGATGGGAATTTTCACGCACAGAGAAGTTGAAGCAAGAAACGAAATTAAATTAGAAAAATATTCTACGGTTATTGATATCGAAGCAAGAGTATTAAGTGACATCGCAAGAAACCACATTATTCCTTCTGCGTTAAACTATCAGAACAGACTGATCGAGAACGTAAAAGGGTTAAAAGAAATTTTCGGAGACAAAGAGTTCAAATCTTTGGCAAAAGAACAGATGAGCTTAATTACAAGCATTTCCGAGAATGTTTCTAAAATTAAAGTAGGCGTTGAAGATCTTATCAAAGCAAGAGAAGCAGCAAAAGCAGTTACCGAGAGCCAAAAACAGGCTGAAGAATACTGTAATAAGGTAAAACCTTTATTCGACACCATCAGAGATGCATCAGACGATCTTGAAATGATGGTAGACGACGAGCTTTGGCCAATGACGAAATACAGAGAAATGTTATTTACAAAGTAACATTTGTAAAGTTCCATATTAGTGAAACTCCCCTATTAATCGGGGAGTTTTTTTATGGGGTTATGAATTCTTTTTTAAATCGAATACAAAAGGTGTTATAAAAGCATTAAAAAGTAGAGTTAAAAACCTGAAACTACCGAGAAACCAATCATTTATTAACAAATTTTATAATGGGGTATTTTGAATTAATTTGATTGCCTATCCTTTATTTTACAATAATCTACAATAATTTTGTTAAAGAATCTTAATAAAAAAAACCGCACACCTACCAAAAACAGGCGGTTGCGGTTTATTTTTTTTTAACATACGTAAAAATTATGTTAAAATGTGTTAAATAAAGAACCTGACAATTGTCATATCGGGGCTCTTTTACTTGGATTCTATATTTTTGTATTGCTTTTGAAAATATACTATCCTTTTTTTAACACGGTAATCAAATATATATGAAGAAAAGAGTTTTGTTTTATCTAGTTGCTTTCGTCTCTACTGTATCGTTACAATCCTGTGTTACAAACTACGTAGTTTCAAAACCAGCAACTTACGCTAAAGAATACAAAACAGATGCCAAACTTGCCTCTCTTGAAACAAACAAAATGGAGCAGGATAAGCAGAAATTAATCAACTCATTTCTTGCAGAAAAGGCAGCTACTTTAGCCAACGCAAAAAATTCTATCAAAAATTCTGAGATTGCAAAAGCAATCAAACATAACGCAACAATCGATAACATCTTAAACGAAGCACAGACTTATCTTGGAACGCCTTACCGTTACGGAGGAATGACAAGAAACGGGATTGACTGTTCAGCTTTTGTACTTTCAGTTTTCGGTGCAGCAGCAGGTCTTAGCTTACCAAGAGTAGCAGCTTCGCAATCTGAAGAAGGTGAAAGAATCGAGAAAGAAAACCTTCAGAAAGGAGATTTGATTTTCTTTTCTCACGGAAGAAGAATTTCTCACGTAGGAATCGTAGAAAGCGTAACAGAAGAGGGGGAAGTGAAATTTATTCACGCCGCAACTTCAAAAGGAGTCATGATTTCTTCATTAAATGATTCTTATTGGGGTCCAAAATACAGATTCGGAAAGAGAATCATCAACGAAAACGGAGAAGCTTATAATAATCTTGCAACAACAACTCCGGCAGCAAACGCAGCAAGTTTTTAATTTTAAATAATTGATTTAAATAATGAGACCATCAAAATTTTGATGGTTTTTTTATTGTTTAGTTTCTAACTACCCCGTCTTTTGCTTCGCAAAATCCACCCCTTCAGAGAAGGGGAATTACTTTTTCTAATACTAAGAGGATAAAAGTTTCAGAGAATAGTTTCACCTGCAAAAGCTTTGAGATTGAGCTTAGATCAATTCTCAAATTTACTCTAATATTGAACTCCTGCGGAGTTCTTATTCTGCATTCTTCATTTTTGCTGTACAGATACAATTCCTACGGAATATTTATGTACAGAAAATCCAAAGATAAAATGGTATTAGGCAGCAAACGATCAACGATTAACCATCAACTGTAATCTATCCATTTTTATCAATTTCAATATCGAACTGATAAAGGAGTCCATGAATTTCAGAAAGCGAAAATTTAGCCTTTTTAAGCCTGTTTGAAGCCGGATTGATGGAATAGCTGAACGATGTACGGAAATCCGCTTTTTCAAGGTTGGTATGGTCGAAAACAGCTCCGGAGAGATCGCAACCGGAAAATACTGCGTTCGATAAATCGCATTCAGAAAAATCGACCTCAATTAATTTTGAATTTCTGAATAGTGTTTTTTTGATTGATGTTTTATAAAATATGGAATTGTTGAGAAGACAGCTTTCAAATGTAAACGATAATCCGAATTCGTTGCAGTCATTAAAATGCAGTCCAAACATTTTACACTCTTTAAAAACCACCTCGCGAAAAGCTGTTGAAACCAGATTCATCATGCTGAGGTTGCAGCCAATAAATTCGCAGTCGTTAAAATTATAGCCTGAAAGATTGGCATATTCTAAATTACAGTTTCGGAAAGTACAGTTTTCGTATTCGCCTTTGTATAAAGGCTGCGTTAAATTTTTGTTCTCGAAATTCTGATCTGAAAAATAGGATTCTTTCATAAACTTTGTTGAGAGTTATTTTATCTCACGAATTTGGCAGGTTACGCAGATCTCAATTATGAAAATTAAAACATACCATTTTAAGCTTCCATCATCCAACTTCTATCCTCCAGCTTTTAAACCAGACTATTCTTATCCGAATAATTTAATTTAAAGAAAATAAAAGTCATCATTGAGAACGCCAGTAAAGAACTTCCTCCGTAACTGAAATACGGCAACGGAATACCTACGGTTGGAAAAAGCCCCATAACCATTCCTAAATTGATGGTAAAGTGCATTAAAAGAATCGAGGCAAAGCAATATCCGAAAACGCGGTTAAAGCCCGATTTCTGCTGCTCGGCGAGATAATAAATTCGTCCGATGTAGATCATGTAACAAAGAATAAGAACAGCGCTTCCTACAAAACCCCACTCTTCACCTACCGTACAGAAAATATAGTCGGTTTCCTGCTCCGGAACAAATTTCCCCTGTGTAACGGAACCTTCACGGTATCCTTTTCCCCAAAGTCCTCCGGAACCGATAGCGGTTTTAGAATACAACAAATTATATCCGGAAGTATCCCTGAATGCTTTTTCACCTTTAAAAAGAACCTCAATTCTTTCTCTCTGGTGTTTCGGCAGTTTTTCTAAAATATAAGGCGCACCGAAAGACAGACCACATAAAAGCAGCACCGAACCCGCAATACTTGAGATGGAAATAATATTCCACGACATTTTGTAATAATTCATTGCAATGTATCCTCCGATAATCAGGATGATGGTAATCGCAACCCAGATCGGATCTATCGCCAAAGAGACGAGGAAAACCCCTGCAAAAAGAAATCCTACTCCAAACAGAACTCCGCTCAATCCTTCACGATACAAGGCAATAAAAAAGGCGATGAAAACCAACATCGAACCAACATCGGGAATGGCGAGAACCACAACAGCCGGAATTCCGACAATAGCCAAAGTGGTTAGTAATGACTTTCTGTTTTTCAGATTAAATTCCGGTCCGGAAACATAATTTGCGAGCATTAAAGCGGTTCCAATTTTTGCAAACTCAACAGGCTGCATGGTAAAACTTCCGAATTTATACCAGTTTTTCTGCCCGAGAATTTCTTTTCCAAAAGGGAAAAGCCCGATCAGCAGTAAAACACCTCCAATGTAAATAATTCCTGACATATTTTCGAAGAACTTGCTTCGTCCCACGAAAATCACCAATCCGACGAACAGGGAAATGCAGAAGAAAATAAGCTGTTTTTCTCCTAACTTTTGGTCTACACTATAAATATTTGCGATGGCAAAAGCACAAAGCAGGAAATATAAGCCAAGACCTAATTTATCTATTCCTTCTGCCCATTTCATTGTTTAGCAGGTTTTGTTTTATTATTTTTCGTTTCGATGTCTATTTGTTTCTGCAGTTTTGCTTTCTGCTCTTTTATAAATTTCAGACTGTCCTGTATTCTTTTCTGCTTGAGAGAATCTACCGGTTCTTTGTACAATCCTTTACGCTTCAGATCCGCAATCCACTGTCTTTTATATTCAGGCATAAAGCTTGAGGAAGTCATTTTTTTGTAGAGATTTTCACGCTTCAGATCGCCTGTAATAAATTTTTCGGCGATTACCGTTGAGGCTGGACCTGCCCAAGTCGCTCCAAATCCGGCGTGTTCCATTACCGCTGCAACCACAATCTTAGGTTTATCAGCCGGAGCAATCAAAACAAAAATGGAATTATCTTTTCCCTGCGGAACCTGTGCAGTCCCTGTTTTTGCCAACTGGGTAAAATCGTTGGATTTTAAGCCATGTGCCGTACCTCTTAAAACTACGGCTTCCATTCCTTTCAGCACCGGTTCAAAATGTTTTTTATCAACTAAAGTCTGATGTTTCTTTTTGAATCTCGGATCCGGATTGGGCTTTCCGTCGATCGATTTTACGATATGCGGAGTGTAATACCATCCTTTATTGGCAATTGCAGCCACATAATTGGCAAGCTGAAGCGGAGTTACCAAAACATCACCCTGTCCCATTCCGTTGAAAACAGCCCCGGTTGCCAAAGGATCCCAATTTTTAGGATCTTTTTTAGAACCGCTTGCTTTATAAATGGAAGCCATTCTTTTTTCGTAGAATTCCCCAGTCGGAATTCTTCCTTTTGCACCTACAGCAAAATCATTGTTCAAAAATTCCCCTACTCCGAAGCTGCTCATGATCTTTTTCCATTCGTCAACCCCTTTCGAAGGATTTCCCGGATATTTATTAATGATCGCCAAATACGCGTAGGAAAAGTAACAGTTACTGGAAACCTGAATAGCAGGAATCAGCGGATCTGCTCCACCGTGACCTTTAATTCTCAAGCCTCTGTAATTAAATCCACCACCGCAAGGGAAGATTGTATTTTCATCCATCACGCCCATCTGCATCGCAGACAAAGCGGTTAATAATTTGAATGTGGAACCGGGAGGATAAGCCGCCTGTAAAGACCGGTCGAAAGTTGGTTTGTTCTCGTAAATTGTATCTTTGGATAAAGCGTAGAGGTTTTTAGATTTATTCGGTCCGGTAAAAAGATTCGGATCGATATCCGGTCCCGTTGCTGCGACCAGAACTTCTCCGTTATTGGGATCAATCGCTACAATGGCACCGTGTTTATTGACAAGCATTTCTTCAGCAATTCTCTGCAGATCGTAGTCTATGGTAAGTGTAATGTCTTTTCCTGTGATAACGTCTTTGTCTAAAGATCCGTTTTTGTAAGGTCCTACATTTCTCAGTTTGATGTCCTTCTGAATGTATTTCATTCCTTTCACTCCTCGAAGTTCTTTTTCGTAGGCTTTTTCAACTCCTGTTTTTCCGATGAAATCGCCAGGTAAATAATACGCAGAGTCTTTTTTAATTTCTCTTTCGTTAACTTCACTGGTATATCCCAAAAGATTTCCCGACGTAGAAACTTCATATTGTCGCTGAGGTCTTGAAACAATACTGAAAGCGGGATATTTGAATATAATTTCCTGAACTCTCGCAATGTCTTCACGACTTAGATTTTTCATGAAGGTCATGGGAGTCAGCTTGGAATAATATTTTTCTTTTTTAATATTTTCGATGGTTCTGACGAAATCATTTTTGGAAATCTTCATCAGGTTGCAGAATCCTACGGTATCAAAATCAGGACGCATCAAAGCCTGAGTGAAGGAAATTTCGTAGGCAGGCTGGTTTCCCACCAGAATTTTGCCGTTGCGGTCAAAAATGACTCCTCTTTGCGGAATAACGTATTCAATTTTAATGGAAGTATTCGCTGCATTTAAAGCATAACGATCCGTAAATAACTGTAAATAAGCAATTCTCGCCACAAAAATCAGAGCGATAACGATAAGAACGGAAAAGATTTTTAAATAACGTGTGTTCAAACTTTTTGTTTGATTTTAAAGATTAATGCGTAAATAACTATAAATATAAACGAAATTAAACTAGTTACCAATACATTAAGCAATATTTCAAAAAATCTGCTCAACTTGAAGAATTCAATGTACTGTACTAAAAGCTGATGCAAAAAGATACTTGAAAATAAAAACAGTAAAAACTGCGCCCACTGCAGGGACTGAAAAGAGAAAAAATCTGTAGAAGTATCTGTAGAAGTTCGGAAAATCAAAGTCCTGAAATAAGCAATCAAAGTGGTTGCAAACGCATTCATTCCCCAGGTTCCGAGAAATGCATCTATGGAAAGCCCGATAAGAAAACTTTGTGCTAAAAACTGAAATTTATTTCTGAAAAAAGGATAAAACATCACGAATACCGGATAGAGCACCGGAGTGTACTTTCCGAAAATGGTGATCCTGTTCAGTACAAAAATCTGTAATGCAACAAGAAAAATCATAATCAATATATCCGTAAATAATGTTCTGCTAATCATTTTCCTTTTTTATTACAGCCTGCATGGTATCCTGAATCTTCTGAACTTCAGCTTTCTTGAGGTTTTTCACCACATAAACTTTGCTTAAAGCTCCCATTTTTTCACTTAGTTCCACCGAAATATCCCAGAATCCGGTTTTATTATCCACAGAATACCCTGCAATGGTTCCGATCTGTACGCCTTTAGGGAAAATCGCTGATTTTCCGTCGGTAACCACAGTATCGCCAATTTTCAGGGCAACATATTTTGGAATATCCGCCAAATGCATTACTCTGGAGTTGTCTCCGTTCCATGTTAAAGTTCCGAAATATCCTGAGTTTTTTAAAGCAGCATTGATTCTGATTTTATTAACACTTAAAACCGACTGAACCAAAGCGTAACTGTCTGTAGAGTTAATAACAATTCCGGCAATCCCTTTCGGAGCCATCACTCCCATTTGCGGAAAAACACCGTCTCTCCTGCCTCTGTTGATGGTAAAGTAGTTATTTCTTCTGTTGATGCTGTTGAAAACAATCTCTCCGTCTACAAAAGTATAGATTTGTCCGCCTCCGATCGTATCATGAACTTTTCTGAACATTGGATTTTTTGCTCCCTGTTTTCCGTAAAGTTCCACCATCAAGGCTTTATTTTGTGCCACAAGATCTTCGTTGATCTGTTTCAGCTTAAGATACGAAACTCCTTCATCGATATATCCCGAAACCCAAGAATTGAAAGCAGCAGACTGCCCTGCAATCCATGATTGCTGCATGGCGTTTTTAGAGAATATCAGAACAAGAGCAATGATTTGCAGAAATATAAAGAAGACAAATAGCGCATTCTTTGAAAATAATCTCAGCAAAAATCCCATTCAGATGTGTTTCGTAAAAAGTTAGAATTATTTAATTAAGAAATTGAATTTATCCATATTCTTAAGTGCAATACCTGTTCCGCGAACAACCGCTCTCAACGGATCTTCTGCTACAAATACAGGAAGACCTGTCTTTTTGTGCAATCTGTCTGCAAGACCTCTTAATAATGCACCGCCACCGGCAAGATAAATTCCTGTCTTATAAATATCTGCCGCCAATTCCGGAGGAGTAAGAGAAAGTGTTTCCATTACCGCATCTTCAATTCTGATGATCGATTTGTCCAATGCTCTGGCAATCTCTTTATAACCCACCATAATTTCTTTTGGCTTTCCTGTAATAAGGTCTCTTCCCTGTACCGGAATATCTTCGATATCTACGTCTAAGTCTTCAACGGCAGAACCAACTTCGATTTTAATTCTCTCCGCTGTTCTTTCTCCGATATATAAGTTGTGATGCGTTCTTAAGTAATACGCGATGTCATTCGTAAATACATCTCCCGCAATTTTTACAGATTTATCGCAAACGATACCTCCCAAAGCTACAACAGCAATTTCTGTAGTACCGCCACCTATGTCGATGATCATGTTTCCTTCAGGTTTCTGTACGTCGATTCCAACCCCTATTGCTGCAGCCATCGGTTCGTATATTAAACGAACTTCTTTAGCGTTTACTTTCTGGGCAGAATCTCTTACCGCTCTTTTTTCAACCTCTGTAATTCCGGAAGGAATACAGATTACGATTCTTAATGCGGGCTGAATAAATTTCCCTTTAATTCCAGGAATTTTTTTGATGAATTCCTTAATCATGTGTTCAGAAGCGTGGAAATCGGCAATTACCCCGTCTTTCAACGGACGGATTGTTTTGATGTCCTCATGAGTTTTCCCCTGCATGTGTTTCGCCTGTTCACCCACGGCAATCGGTCTGCCTGTCGAACGCTCGATCGCGACAATAGACGGCTGGTCTATAACAATTTTATTATTATGGATGATAAGGGTGTTGGCAGTACCAAGGTCTATCGCAATTTCTTGCGTAAACATATCGAATAAACTCATACTTTTACTTCTGATTTTTTAAAGAGTTACAAAGATATAAATTTAAGAGTACCAAAGAAATTCCGCGGGCATATAATTTGGTTAAATTTTTATTAAAATTTGTAATCGTCTATTAACTTTTGCTCTAAGCATTTACAGAATTTATTTTAAGCTGGATTTAAGATAAACACAGGCTTAATGCAGGTAAAACGGCAGTCCTTAACTTCTTCTTTTTTGTGAAATATCTTTACAGAGTATCCAAATGATGAAAATTTATCTTTTTTGAAAAATAATTTTAACGTTTATTAACAACAAGATATCCTATTTTACCATCTCCGAAATAGTTTTTTACGATAATTATCATATACATTTTCAGAAAGTGGTTTGCTAAAAAAAACGTAAATTTGCCACGCTTATGTTACAATATTCAAACATACATCAGACGTCTAATTTTGCTGTGCTTTCCGTTAGTTTCGAAAAAGCTGACGCAGAAACAAGAGGTAAATTTGCATTTTTTGATGAAAACATTAAGAATTTCGTTACCCGGATCCATAATGAAGATTTAGGGGATTCATTTGTCGTTTCGACTTGTAACAGAACCGAAATCTATACCACTTCTCCCAATTATCTTCTGGTTGCGGAAGAATATTGTAAAACAATCGGGGTTAATCTGATGGATTTCCTTCAGTTTGCGAATATTTTAACGAAGGAAGAAGCTTTAACTCACCTTTTCAGAGTTGCAGCCGGACTTGAAAGCCAGATTATCGGAGATTTTGAGATCATCGGACAGATTAAAAAAGCCTACAACCGTTTCAAAAAAGAAAGACAGAACTCTAATCCTTATCTGGAAAGAGCCATCAATTCCGCCATTCAGATTTCGAAAAGAATAAAAAATGAGACCGGAATTTCCAACGGAGCAGCTTCTGTTTCTTATGCGGCGGTTCATTATATTTTAAACAGCCAGAAAAGAATTACCGAAAAAAATATTCTTCTGCTTGGCGTAGGAGAAATCGGGCAGAATACGGTTGAAAATCTTGTAAAACACGTTTATCAGCCGAAAATAAAAATTGCCAACAGAACTCAGGAAACGGCAGCTAAGATTTCCGAGAAGTACAATATTCCGCATATTGATTACGCCGATTTTGATAAAGAACTGGGCAATACAGACATTCTTATCGTTGCGACCGGTGCAAGACATCCCATCGTGAACAGATCTCATTTCCCGAACGGAAAAGAAACTTTGGTAATTGATTTATCCATCCCGAATAATGTGGATAAAAACGTAAAGGAGAATGAAAATGTAACGCTGATTGACGTGGATGAACTTTCCAAACAGATTCAGGAGACCATTCAGCAGAGAGAAAAAGAGATCCCGAAAGCCGAAAAAATCATCAAGGAAATGACGAAAGACTTCCTTGAGTGGGAAAAAAAGAGAAAACTCGCACCCAATATCCATCATTTCAAAGCGGTTCTTAAGAATATGGAACGCAATGAAATGCATAATTTTTACAAAAAAAATAAATACATAAACATCACGGATATGGAACTTTCTGATAAAATGATCCAGAAAATTACCAACCGTTTTGCAAAATATATCATCGATAATCCTTTAAAAGCCGAAGAAATTAGTAAATTAATGCACGAAATATTAGTTGAACAACCAAACAACGAATTCAATGAAAAGCATTAGAATCGGAACCAGAAATTCTGCACTGGCACTTTGGCAGGCTAGAGAAGTTGCGAGGCATCTTCAGAACAACAATTATTTAACGGAAATCGTTCCTATTGTCTCTTCAGGCGATAAAAACCTTACACAGCCTCTTTATTCATTAGGAATTACAGGCGTTTTTACAAGAGATCTTGATGTTGCCTTATTAAATGACGAAATTGATATTGCCGTACATTCTTTAAAGGATGTTCCTACAAAACTTCCCGAAAACCTTGAGATCGTTTCTTATCTGGAAAGAGATTTTCCGCAGGATGTCCTGATCCGAAAGGAATCTGCAAAAAACAAAGAACTTCACGAGCTTAAGCTGGCAACCAGCAGTTTAAGAAGAAGAGCATTCTGGCTGAAAAACTTCCCCAATGCTGAATTTTCGGACATTCGTGGAAATATTCAGACAAGGCTTCAGAAGCTGGAAGAAGGAGATTTTGATGCGACCATTCTGTCTCTGGCAGGAATTAAGAGAATGAAAATGGATATTGATTATGAAATGATTCCGTTTTTAATTCCGGCTCCGTCGCAGGGAGTGATTGCTGTCGCAGGACATTCAGACAAAACTGAAATCAATGAAATCATCAGACAGTTTACCAATCATAAAAATACGCAGATCTGTGTGGAAATGGAAAGAAATTTCCTGAGCACGCTGGAAGGAGGCTGTACTGCACCTATTGGAGCATTTGCAGAACTTTTTGAAGATCAGATCCGTTTTAAAGCGGCACTTTGTTCTCTGGACGGTAAAAACTGTATTGCAACAGATGAAAGCTTTGCATATAATAATGAAGAAAATTTCGGGGAAAAATTTGCAAAAACTGTTCTTGAAAACGGCGGAAAAGAATTGATGGCAGAAATTAAGAGCCACATCTAAAATTCATTTTTTACATTTAACTTTTTAAGGTTACGGACTTCTATGAAGAAATATTTCTCAATATTTATTGTAGTTCTTTGCGTGTTTTTTGGAAAAGCACAGAATCAGTTTACCCAAAAACTGTCTGATGCGGCTTTGAGCCTTACAAAAGACAGGGTAACTTACGATCCCGCCTATTTCAACATCAAGTATCCGAACGGAGACGTTCCTGCGGACAAAGGCGTTTGTACCGATGTTGTGATCAGAGCTTACCGAAAACTGGAGATTGATCTTCAGAAAGAAGTGCATGAAGATATGGCGAAAAATTTTTCAAAATATCCTAAAAAATGGGGACTGAAAAAGCCCGACACGAACATCGACCATCGTAGAGTTCCCAACCTGAGAGTGTTTTTTGCCAAATTTGGAAAATCAAAATCCATTGAAACCAAACCGGAATTATATGTTCCCGGAGATATTGTAACCTGGGATCTTCCGGGAAATTTAACGCACATCGGAATTGTAGTGAACAGAAAATCGGCGGACGGGAAAAGGTATTTAATTGTACACAATATCGGAGGCGGACAGGTTTTGGAAGATTGTTTGTTTAAGTTTACCATTACAGGACATTATCAATATCAGAAATAATGACGAGAAATGTAATCTGCTTTTTGATTTTTATGTTGATGGGTTTTGCATCAGCTCAAAAAAATGAACTGAAAATCATCAATAAGCCTATCAATTATTCTGAAGAAAGAGTTCGTTTAAGTTTAGAATATCTGAAAGAGCATCACGGTCTGGTTCAGAAAACACCAACGATTGTTCCGAAAATGATCGTTCTTCATTACACAGCGGGCGGAAATGTGGAAAGTAATTTTAAATATTTTAACAAAACGCATCTTGAAAACGCAAGAAACACTTTAAAAAAGCAAAGCACGCTGAATGTTTCTTCACAATTCATCATTGACAGAGACGGAACGGTTTATCAGTTGATGGAACCGAATCAGTTTGCCAGACATACGATTGGCTTGAATTACTGCGCCATCGGAATTGAAAATATCGGAAGTAAAAAAGAACCGCTTACGGACAAACAGGTTTCCGCAAATGCACAACTGATACGATATTTAACCCAAAAATATAAAATAGAATACCTCATCGGACATTCGGAATACGGAATCTTCAGAAATTCAAAACTGTGGAAAGAATCTGATCCGAATTATTTCACAGGAAAAGAAGATCCGGGAAAGGATTTTATGAACAAAGTAAAACTTCAGACCGCCGATTTACATTTAAAAGATAAACCATAATGAACATTTTATTTACCAAAAACCTAGATCCGGCGATTGTAACCAAAGAATTGGGAGACGATGTTTCGTTTGACTGTGTTGAGGTAATTAAAACAAGTTCTATAAAAACTGATGCTTTTGATCTCAAAGATTATTCATTGATTTTTACCAGCGCAAAAGGAGTAAGTTCATTTTTTAAAAACGGATTTAAACCTAACGAAGATTTTACGGCGAAAAACTACAATAAAATCTACTGCGTCGGTGAAAAGACGAAAAAAGAGCTGAGAAAAAACGGTTTCGGAACGTTTAAAGTCCTGAAAAACGCGGAAGA
The DNA here is from genome assembly GCF_014218915.1 of Chryseobacterium sp. C2(2020). NCBI lineage: Bacteria > Pseudomonadati > Bacteroidota > Flavobacteriia > Flavobacteriales > Weeksellaceae > Chryseobacterium > Chryseobacterium sp. C2(2020). The sequence continues at coordinate 62,475 of NZ_JACLCT010000014.1, read as the reverse complement.
ACTTTCACGGTTTATCATAATGCACTGTCAGCAGGAAAAATTTCTTCATTTCTGCGGAAATATCGCATTAGACGTGCTTGACAAAAATCTTCCCCTTCAAAACATCAGCTACAGAAAAATCACTGTGTACAATACGGAGGAAATCAATCCGTTGATAAATGAAAAATATCATGCCGCAGTGTTTTTTAGTCCGAGCGGAGTTCGTAGTTTTGCAAATCGAAATTCTTTTGGGGATATGATTCTGGTTTCCATTGGAGAAACTACTGCCAATGAACTCAGAAAGCATACTTCAAAGCCTGTTTTGGTTTCGGAAGGAAGCACATTACTGTCTGTTCTGAAGCTGATCCGAAAAGAAATTTTAAATAAAAATTGATATTTTAATTGTCATTCTTGGCAATAAAGTCTAGTATATTATGATTAAAAACGACCTATACTTAAAAGCACTTCGCGGAGAAACCGTAGAAAGACCACCGGTTTGGATGATGAGACAGGCTGGAAGATATTTGCCGGAATTTATTGCATTACGCGACAAATACGACTTCTTCACAAGATGTCAGACACCGGAACTGGCTTCCGAAATTACCGTACAGCCGATCAGAAGATTTCCTTTGGATGCAGCGATTTTATTCTCTGATATTCTTGTTGTTCCTCAAGCGATGGGAATTGATTTTAAAATGAAGGAATCTGTAGGTCCATGGTTGGATAATCCCATCAGAACGATGGAAGATGTGCAGAATGTGGTGGTTCCTGATGTGAATGATACTTTAGGTTATGTTTTTGATGCTATTGAACTGACTTTACAGAAATTAGATAATGAAATTCCTTTGATTGGTTTTGCAGGTTCTCCGTGGACGATACTCTGCTATTGTGTGGAAGGAAAAGGAAGCAAGGCTTTTGATATTGCTAAATCTTTCTGCTTTACACAACCGGAAGCGGCGCATTTATTACTTCAAAAAATTACCGATACAACGATTGCTTATCTGAAAAGAAAGGTTGAAAAGGGTGTTTCTGCGGTTCAGGTTTTCGATTCATGGGGCGGAATGCTTTCTCCGGCAGATTATCAGGAATTTTCATGGAAATATATTAACCAGATCGTTGAAGCTTTAAGTCCTTTAACGCACGTTGTGGTTTTCGGAAAAGGATGCTGGTTTGCTCTGGAAGATATGGCGCAGTCTCCGGTTTCTGCTTTGGGTGTTGACTGGACGATTAAACCTGAGTTTGCAAGAACTTTAACCAATCATACAATGACGCTTCAGGGAAATTTTGATCCTGCAAGACTGCATTCAACTCCTGAAACAATTAAAAAAATGGTTACTGAAATGATCAACCGTTTCGGAAAAGACCGTTACATTGCCAATTTAGGACACGGCATTTTACCGAATATTCCTGTGGAAAATGCAGAAGCATTCATCAGAGCGGTGGTGGATTGGAAACCGAATGCTGAGTTTTAGTATTTAAATACACATACAATAAAAAATCCCTTTCAAAAAAACCAATTGAAAGGGATTTTAATTTTAAAATAATTTTTATACATTTGATTATCAAATATTTCTAAAAATGGATATCCAAAGCAGAAAATTAGCTTTTATACAGGCTTTTCTCAACCTTCAGAGTGAGGAAATAATTGGTCAGTTTGAAAAACTCATGAAGAAAGCTAAAAATATGGATGAAGAAAATCAATTTAAGCCTTTCTCCAAAGAAGAAATGAATGAAAGAATTTCAAGATCTGAAGATGACTTCAACAATAAAAAATTCAAAACCACTTCTGAACTTTTGTTAAAATACGAAAGGTGAAATATAAAATCATTTGGTCAGAATTTTCAGAAAAGCAGATTGATGATATTTTTAATTACTATGAATTAACATCAGGAAGCTATAAGGTTGCTTTAAAAATTGTTACGAGAATTCTAAAAGCTCCGGATAAGTTAATTGACAACCCCAAAATGGGTCAGACAGAATTTTTACTTGAAAACAGAATCATCAAATATCATTATCTTGTAGAATCGAACTATAAAATTATTTACTCTGTAGACGAGGAAAATCAGTTGATTAAAATTGCAGATGTTTTTGATACAAGACAAAATCCTAAAAAGATAGATCGCGAAAAATAAATAAAACACCCTTTCAATTGCTGAAAGGGTGTTTCTATGAGTAAAATAATCAATAATTACTTGATTTCTGTAATGAATTCTTCTTTGGGTTTTCTTATTTTCGTAAGATTTACCAACCAGTCGTTGGAAGCATCTCTGTAGCCGATCGGTAATAAAAGAACGCTTTTTAAACCTTTTTCCTGCAGGTTTAAAATCTTATCAACTTCTTCAGGAATAAAGCCTTCCATTGGTGTAGAATCTACTTCTTCGAAAGCGGCTGCAATAATCGCTGCTCCAAATCCGATATAAGCCTGTTTTGCGGCATGAGTGAAGTTCTCTTCTGCAGATCTTTGCGGATAAGTACTCAACAACATTTGTCTGTAATTTTCCCATCCTTCATTTTTAAATCCTCTTACTTCATTGGTAAGATCAAACATTGCATTGATTCTTTCTTCTGTGTAATTATCCCACGCTGCAAAAACCAATAGATGCGAACAATCTGTAATCTGCGGCTGATTCCACGCGTGAGGCTTGATCTGTTCTTTAACTTCCTGATTGGTAATCACAATAATTTCAAAAGGCTGAAGACCGCTTGATGTAGGAGCCAGTCTTGCAGCTTCTACTATTTTATCCACTTTTTCCTGTGGTACTTTCTGACCGTTCATTGCTTTGGTAGCGTATCTCCAGTTCAGTTTTTCAATTAATTCCATAGATTAAATTTTAACTTTCACAAAATCAAATGATGTACCACAATTTTTGATGCATGATTTTCAAATTTGATGTATTGGTATTATCTATAATGCAGAATCCTCTTCTGCCGGACTTGAAATCTGATCGGCAAAATACTGTTCCAGATCTTTCAGAGTTTCAGGATTGGTCTGAATATCTTTTACCAATTGCCCTTTGTTTACGACTACAATTCTGTTGCAGACTTCTGTGGTATGCGAAAGATCGTGACTGGAAATAAGGAAAGTCACCCCATCTTGTTTAGACAGTTCTTTAATTAAGTTTTTAAGCTTGATCTGTGTGGAAGGATCCAGATTGGCAAAAGGTTCATCCAGAATAATGATTTCGGGATTTCCGATGATGGCGCCCACAATTCCTACTTTTTTCTGGTTTCCTTTAGAAAGATCGCGGACGTATTTTCCGGAGTTTAAAATTTCTCCGCTGAAAAGATCATGAAACTGTTTTAAAAAGGCATCAACAGAAGCTTTGTTCTGCCCTCTCAGTTCCCCGATGAAATAGAAATATTCTTCCGGTGTAAGATAACCGATGAGGAAAGAATCGTCTACAAAAGCGGAAACTTTGTTTTTCCATGCTTCAGATTCATTTACTTTTATCCCGTCTATGCTTACAAATCCTGTAGAAGCCTGAATAAGATCAAGCATTAAGCTGAAAAGAGTGGTTTTTCCGGCTCCGTTGTTTCCTACAAGACCGAATGTTTCCCCTTTCGGGATTTCCAGATGTTCTATATTTAAAACGGTTGCTTTACCGTATGTTTTTGTTAAATTATTAATGGTGATCATATTAATCTTTGTTTTTGAATGCTTCTAATGTGCTGTATTTTTCTACCTTGTAATGTTTTACGATAATATCGAAGATCTTTTCTCTGATGAAAAATCCGATTACTCCCAGAACTCCGATACTGATAACTCCCGCTGTAATACTGAAAAATTTCTGCATCAATGCGAAAACAAGCATCGGAAGAAACATCTTCGGAATTAAAAGCAGAAGCGCTTTTACATTAAAGCTGTTTTTCTGTCCGAATCTTTTTTCTTTGGCATTAAGATCCATCTGCGTTTTGTTAAAAGCTCCCGACCAAAGTGTAAACTGGGAATTTACTCCGATATTGTAAATTCCGGCAGCGAAGAAGGTAAGATACATTTCCCAGCCGAAATAGGCATAGCAAACCGCCAGAATCATGGAAAAAGCGGTGACAATATTCATCAGCCACCATTTTGCTTTCAGGTATTCTTTGTAAGGAACATTCAGCGTCATCATCAAAGGATAGTAAGAGCTGTCGAAAGCGGGAACCCGCTGTCCGAACATAAACTGAAATCCTCCGGTTACAAATAATCCCATGAACATCATCATCGCCGGTGTTTTGTAAATCGGTGACGAAAACATCAGCAATCCATAGAAAAGAAACATAATGCTTCCCCACAAAATTCCTTTCGTTACCTTATTGCGTTTCAGCATTTTAATATCGTTATTGATGAACGTTCCGATCGCTCCGTATTTGTTGAGAAAGGTAATATTCTCGGTTCTTCCAATCTCTTTTTTAGCTTCCAGACCTTCATCCAGATAAAATATTTTCCGGATATGGTTGTAGCAGATTCTCCACAACCCGAAAAACAACCCGATTGAAATCACTACAAAATAAGGTCTTTCAAAAAAATTATAAAAAAACCGCTCAGAATAATCCAGAACCGGAACAATATTGTAATACGCCAATCCTGCAACTGCCGCAAAAATACATCCGACAACAATGGCAATGGTTTCTTTATCGTTAAAAAGAATGTTGATAAAATTATTGAGGTAAAATAACAGCGAAATCCCAATCAGCCATCCAACAACGCCTAAAACATCATATCCGTTGAATAATGCAATGATGGAAAAAGTAATCAGGAACAGGGAATTGAACCAACTGAAAGCTGACAGAAATGTTTTTCCCAGCATATAATTCACCAATGTCTTTTTGGGAATATTGAGCGTAAGAAACGGCTTTATATTCTGCGTCGGCAATTCCTGCCAAATATATTTGGCAATGAGGTCGACCGCCCAAGCTGCAATCATGAATTTTGAAACCACTTTAAAGGGATTCTGATGCATTTCTTCCTGAATATAAAAAAATGCGACAAATGCTCCTCCTACAAGACAAGCCATAAAATAAAGAATCCCGATAAATCGAAGAATCTTCATTGCCAGATTGATTCCTAAAGAACTGCCCCGAAAAAAGCTTTTGATTTCTAACCTGAGGAATTTTAAAAACATAGCTATCTTTTATTATATTAGTTTGTATAAAGATAGAATTGTTACAGAAATTATATACAGGAGCTTAATTAATTACAATCTTTGGCTGTATCTAAAAAGATTTTTTCCTTTTTCCAGAAATTTCCGGAATCTTTATATTTTAGCTGCATGGATAATATTCCTTTTTTAAACTGAAAATTTTCAAACAATTCTTCTGCATACAAAATATCCGAGTTTTTCAGCGTATTTTCAATTTTCTTTTGAGAAACTTTTATTCTGCAAGATTGATTGGTATTGAGATTAGTAAATAATACTTCATCATTTCCCGACATCGTCAATACATAAGGATTCTTGGAAGAATCATCGCTAAAAATTGCAGTTCCCAGTTCAGCAATCTTTTTTCCTGTTTCTTTGCTGTAAAGAATGTATTCATGAGGATCACAACATCCGGAAGCCCTGCTGTTTTCTATTAAAAATGAATTTGTATATTCAGTCCACTGAATGTATCCTAATCTGGTCGTAAATTCCATTTTCTTTTTATCCAGCGAATATATTTTACGCCGAATTTTCCCTTTTTGAAACGTAATCCAGGAAGCATTGCAGTTGTATTCCCAATATATTTTTGCTTTATTTTTAAAAACTGTCGCTTGACAGGAAATTAAGCTTTTTAATTCCGGCTTTTTTGAACAGCCACAGTTTTGACTGTACACTAAATGTAAAAAGAGCGAGAATATGAGAATTAATAATTGTTTCATGAATATGGATAAAATTCAAATATAAAAAAAGACCTCTGAAAATCCAGAAGTCCTATATCATTTATTTCGTTAAAACCTACCCTATCAACTCTTTTGCCTGCGCCAAAGCCGCTTCCGTAATCTTACTTCCGGAAAGCAACTGGGCAATCTCGTTCAGCTTTTCCTCGTCACTTAAAGGAACAATGGTAGACTGGGTTTTTCCGGCGATGTCCTGTTTCAGCACTTTGTAATTGTTGTTCCCTTTTGCGGCAACCTGTGCTAAGTGAGAAATGACGATGAGCTGCATATCGGCAGACATTTCGCGCATCAGATTTCCGATTTCTTCGGCTACTTTTCCGGAAACCCCGGTATCGATTTCGTCTAAAATTAAGGTTGGAAGTTCATCACTTTCTGCAATGATCTTTTTTACCGCCAACATTACCCTTGATCTTTCACCACCGGAAATTGCCGTTTGAATAGGCTTTAACGGAAATCCTGAGTTTGCCTGAAACAAAAGCTGGATATTTTCTTTTCCAAATGGGTTGAAATCCGAAGAATCGTGCAGTTCAATATCAACTCTGGCTTTTTCAAGACCTAGTTTTTTCAGTAAAGATTCTGCTTTTTTGATGAAAACAGGAATGCTTTTCTTTCTGTTTTTCGAAAGCTTTTCAGCCAAAGACTGAAGTGTTTTTTCCTTTTTGGAAATATTTTCTTCTACCTCCTCAATCTGAGCCTCCAGTTCGGACGCACCCTGTTGTTCTCCGGCCAACTGATCTCTGATTTCTATGAGTTCTGTAAGATCGGAAACATTATGTTTTACAAAAAGATTATTGATTCTGTTATTTAATTCAACCAGTAAGGCTAAATTTTCAGGATTTACTTCTATGCTTTCCGCTTCATCTTCAAGCTCGGAGATAATGTCTTTTAATTCTACAAAAGACATTTCAAGCCTTTCATCTAGTTCCGCAAAACTCTGGGAAACTTCCGCAATTTTAGCAAGTTTATTTTTCGCTTCATTAAAAAATGACAAAATTCCTACTTCTTCCTGATGAAATCTTGATAAAACCTGAGCCAGATTATCGGAGATCATTTCCGCATTTTCCTGAATGGAAAGCTGATTCTGAAGTTCTTCATAATCCACATTATCCAGATGAAGTTCCTCGAGTTCGTTCAGAAGAAATGTTTTATAGTCACTTTCTTTATTGGAATCCGAAAGCTGAGTCTGCAATTTTTTAAGCTGTGTTTTAAGGCTTTGAAAATCTGAAAATTCATTCTGATACTCATGAATGATTTGTTTGTTTTCAGAAAGTCCGTCGATGATTTTAAACTGATATTCTGCCGTAAAAAGATTCGACGTTTCAAACTGGGAGTGAATGTCGATCAACTGAGAAGACAGTTCCTTTAAAATATCCAGTGTTACAGGAACATCATTAATAAACGCTCTCGATTTTCCGGAAGGTAAAATTTCTCTTCGGATGATCGTTTGATGTTCATAATCAAGATCATTTTCGATAAAGAATTTTTTGAACTGATTGTTCAGGGAAAATTCTGTTTCTACGATGCTTTTTTCTTCTGCTTTTGAGATCGATTTTACATCTGCTCTTTCACCCAGAATCAGTCGGAGCGCACCTAAAATGATAGATTTTCCCGCACCGGTTTCTCCGGTAATCACCTGTAAACCGTTGTGCAATGATACTTCAAGGGTATCAATAAGGGCAAAGTTTTTAATGTAAATTCTCGAAAGCATTGATAATAGCGATTATTTGGCTATTGCAAATATAGAACTTTAGATTTCAGAATTCAAGAGAATTACTGTTTCCATTTATTCCATCTTGCTTCGGTATTTTTTGGCGAAAGGATGATCATTTCATTCTTAAGATCTCCCAAAACAATTCCTCCGTTATTTCCGGAATTGAAGATGTTGAAAATCTCATCTGCCTTCGAATCCATGAAAAGATTGAAGAAATATGCCTGTTGGAATGAGTTTTCGTATTGTTTCAGCTGCATTAAGGCATCAAAAATTACTTTTTTGCCCTGACTCTGATCCTGATTGAACAGGTTATCCAGTCCCGCTCTGTGATAAGAATAAATGGTTGCGCGAAGCTGGCTCCAGTTCGGGCTCATGATTTCTTTAATCAGAATAGAGCGGCTTCTCGGCTCGTTAATCTGCTTCCAACCGTCGTAGGTATTCTGAGATTCTCCGTTTTGTGCAATCTGCTGTGCTTTCTGATACCATTGTGTTCCTGCCATCGACTGAAAACTGTCTGCATCCATTCCCAAAATAACATAAACGTAAAAACTGATGACATCAATTAAATTTTTTCCGGAAAACTGTCTTTCGTTGAAGATAAGGTTTTCGTTTTCCACATAATCAAAAGAGAATCTGGTATCCTGAAGGTTAAGTAAGGGAGATTCATACGTTGTGTTGAAAACCGGACGAACAGCCTGTACCACAATACTTCCTCTGAAACGGTTTCCGTCTCTTTCGCTGATCACAATCGCGAAGTTGGATTTTATTTTTTCAAAATTCTGAAGTCTTTTTCCTGTCCAGCTTGTATTGTTGATGAAATCTCTCAGACTTTTCTCCAGAGCTTTGTAGGCAGACTGGTTACTTCCTCCCAATTGTTGGGAATTTACCTGTACGGTTGCCAGTAACTCCTGAGAAAAACTCTGACTGAATAAAAACAGAAGTAAAAATATGCTTAAAAATTTTTTCATTATCTACTAAAAATTGAGAACGGAAATTTATTAAAATTATTTTAAAAGTTGAGACTCAACAAAATCCAAAATGTCTTTTGCCACTTCATCTTTAGATTTCAGATCAAATTCTGTTTTTCCCGTTTTGGTAAATATCTTTATTTTATTGGTATCATTTTTAAAACCGGCTCCTTCATCACGAAGCGAATTTAAAACGATCATATCCAGATTTTTCTTTTCCAGTTTTCCTTTGGCATTTTCCTCTTCATTCTGAGTTTCCAACGCAAAACCGACTAAAAACTGATGGGTTTTCTTTTCCCCCATTGTTTTAAGAATGTCAGGATTTTTAACCAGTTCGATCGTTAAATTTTCATCATTCTTTTTGATCTTTTCCTTTGCCACTTCTTTCGGAGCGTAATCTGCAACGGCAGCACTTGCAATTCCGATGTCTGTTGTATCGTAATACTCCAGAACTTTCGATAGCATCTCTTTTGCTGAGGTTACTTTGTGTAATTCAACATTTTTATTATTGATTTTCTGAGAGCTCGGCCCCGAAATTAAGATTACTTTTGCACCTCTTCTTGCGGCGGCTTCCGCCAGAGAAAACCCCATCTTTCCAGAGGAATGGTTTCCGATGAATCTCACAGGATCAATGGCTTCATACGTTGGTCCCGCTGTAATTAAAACCGTTTTCCCTGCTAATGTTTTTTCAGTTTTGGAGTCAAAAAAATCTTCGATTGTTTGTGCTATGGTTTCCGGTTCTGCCATTCTTCCCTGCCCGATTAATCCGCTTGCCAGTTCACCGCTTTCCGCCGGAATAATATGGTGTCCGAAACTTTCTGCCAATTCCAGATTTTTTGTTGTGGACGGATGCGCATACATGTCCAGATCCATTGCAGGAGCAATAAAAACAGTACATTTTGCAGACATATACGTTGCAATTACAAGATTATCGCATAACCCATGAACCATTTTAGACAATGTACTTGCCGTGCATGGCGCAACAATCATTACGTCTGCCCACAAAGCCATTTCCACGTGACTGTTCCAAGTACCGTTATCGCTGTAAAAGTCTGAGTACACCGGATTTTTGGATAAAGTGGAAATACTGAGCTTCGTAACGAAATGTTCTGCATCAGGCGTCATAATCACCTGAATTTCGGCTCCTTTTTTTACAAAATCACGGATCAGAAAATGAATTTTATAGGCTGCAATTCCTCCGGAAATCGCGATGAGAATTTTTTTACCGGAAAGACTCATTCAATTTTAATTTTTTTAAGAATACTAAATTACTTATTTTTTCTCATAAACCTGTTCAAACAACGAAGGTCATAAAGAAAAAGATTTCCTTATGACCTTCATATATAAAAAATACACTGATTTTTATTTTCTCTCTTCAGTTTTTCTGAAGTATACATCTTCGTTCAGCCATTCTTCAATTGCAATAGAAGTCGGCTTTGGAAGTTTTTCGTAATGTTTAGAGATCTCGATCTGTTCTCTGTTTTCGAAAACTTCTTCCAATGTAGAATTATGAACAGCAAACTCGTCTAGCTTATTGTGAAGTTCTGTACGAATTTCAGCGTTGATCTGCTCTGCTCTTTTTCCCATGATAACAATCGCTTCGTAGATTGAGCCTACTTTGTCTTCAATCTTATCCTTATCGTAAGTAATGGTATTTACTTCTGCTTTTGTATCTTTTACACTCATTTTGAGAATATTAATTTTATTTAAGTTCGCAAATTTACGAATTATCTTTTAATTTTGAAAGTCGCCGCCGGCGGAGGTGTGCTAATTGCTGCACTGTCCCTCTGGATCTGCATTGCTTTCTTTTCTGCTTCTACCTGATCTTTCTCCTGCTGAACGGTTTTTGCCTGTTCCGCATTCTTCGCTTCCAGCTTTTTCTGTCTTTCCGTTAGAACGGCAATTCTTGCTTCTGTATTTTTCTTAACTACAGCAAATTCTTTCTTTTCTTTTTCAAGCTTGCTTCTGATCTCCAAAGCAGTTTTAGAAACCTCAGTGTTCGGCATTTCCTTTTCGATCTGTCTTGTGAAGGCCAATGCGCTTTCTATACGTTCATCTTTAAGATCATATACTGATTTTGTAGCCAGTTCGTAACGGGACTTTACGATATAATCATAAATCTGCGGACGAAGTTTTGTACTCGGGAAATCTTCCAGAACGTTTTCAAATGCTACATTGGCAGCTTTGTATTCTGCCATTTTGTAGTATTGTCTTGCATTTTCGTACGCTTTGAACTCAAGCTTATAAGACAGTTCGTCAATAAGCGTATTGATATTTTTAGATCTTTCGGAGTTCGGATAATTATTTAAGAAATCCTGAAGTTCGTTAATTGCTGTTTGTGTGGTAGACTGATCCAGATTATAATCCATTGAACCTTCATAGTAACACAGAGCAGACATATAAGCCGCCTCTTCCCTTCTTTTATCCTGAGGAAAGCTGATTGCAAAATTTTTAAACTGATTTCCCGCTAATCTGTAATTTTTGTCATAATAATTCGCATACGCCGAATTAAAAACCACATTGGGAGCATCATCTGTACCTGCAACAAGGTTTGGAAGTCTGTCGTAAAGTGCTAAAGCGTTTTTCCACTTCTTTTTAGCAAAGTTTTCATTGGCAGTTTTTAAGATAAGATTTTTATCCGCACTTTTCATTGCTCTTTCCTGCTTACTTACGCACGAAGCTACTACTGCTACAGTAAAAATACCTAAAATATATTTTTTCATATAAAAAGTTCAACAGTTTTCGGATTATTCAGCCGATTTACTAATTTGCAAAAATATAACTTTTTTGCCAATAGATTTTTTTTTATGATTATTTAACGTAAATTTAGTCTGCAGCGTATCCCAAAATGGCAAAAACGGTCATTAAAAGATTCATTCTCACTTTTTTCTCAGCTTCCTTTGTGTAGGTTTCCTCACTTTTGTTAGGAACATAGAGTTCATAAAAATTCCGGTTGCGAATTACGAATAAAGTAGAACCAATAATGGTGGTTAAAATATCTTCAGGTTTGGGAGTGAAGGTAAAAACACCCGAAGCTACGCCTTTTTTAATGACTTCGTCTAATTTTTTAACGAAAAGCTGATAAAAATCCAACAGTTCATCTTTTAAATTTTCTGTATGACGAAGTTCCTGTGTAACAAACCCATGGAAATAATTATACTTAAATAACTGAGAAACAATATATTTAATAATTTCTTTGAGCTGCATTTCCGGCTTCCCGTCTTTAATGGTATCTGCAAACTCTGAAAAAGTTTCTCTTGTTTTTAAAACCCTGTACTGATAAAGATACGACATCATCTTTTCCTTCGAGCCAAAATAATAGGAGATCATAGCCACATTAATATTTGCCTTAGAACAAATATCTCTCACGGAGGTTCCCTCATATCCTTTCTTTGCAATAAGTTCTTCCGCGATATCTAAAATATGTATTTGCTTTTCTGTAAATTTTTTCTTCATGAAGTGTAGTTTAAGTAAAGTTATGAAATTTTTAACAGATTTATAAACGTTCGTTTAAGAAATTTACGTTAAATCTAAATTAATACTATTTTTGAGGTATGGATTTTTTTGATTTTCATCATCATAAAAAAAATATACCAAACGGAATTTATAATCTGAATATTGAGCAGATTCCGCCGGATGTTCCGTATTCAATAGGCATTCATCCGAAAGATATTGATGTAAATAATCTTGATAATCAGTTTAAATGGATGAAAAACATGATTTTTGAAAACTGTTTTGCAATTGGTGAATGCGGTCTGGATTCTTTTGCTGAAGCTGAAGAGAAAATTCAGGAAGAAGTTTTTTTAAGACAGATAAGGTTTGCAAATGAGGTTAAAAAGCCAATAATCATTCATTGTGTACGGAAGTTTTATGAAGTGATTTCTTTTAAAAAATATGCTGAACAGCCTATGATTATTCATGGTTTTAATAAAAAAGAAAGGATAGCGGAAGATCTGCTGAAAAATAATTTTTACCTGAGTTTTGGAAAAGCCGTTTTGTATAATTTATCTTTGCAAAATACTTTGAAAATTACTCCTTTAGATAAAATCTTTCTGGAAACCGACAATGACGATTTCAGCATCGAAGAATTGTATGAGAAAGTATCTGAAATAAAGGGAATTTCGCTGGAAAATTTAAACAAACAGATTTTGGAAAATTTAGAGACAATAAAAAATGGATAAATACTGGTTGGAAAGAACGGAACTTCTCTTAAAAGAAGAAGGTTTGGAAAAGTTGAATAAAGCAACAGTTTTAGTTGTCGGTTTGGGTGGTGTCGGTTCTTTTGCAGCAGAATTCCTTGCAAGAGCCGGAGTCGGAAACATGACGATTGTAGACGGCGATACGGTAGATATCACCAACATTAACAGACAGTTGCCTGCTCTACATTCCACAGTAGGAAAACATAAAGTTGAAGTAGTTGCTGAAAGATTGTTAGATATTAACCCAAAACTTAACCTCATCAAAATCAACGAATTCCTGAATCCTGAAAGAATGGAAGAAATTCTTGACAACGGAAAGTTTGATTATGTTCTGGACTGTATCGACAGTGTAACGCCTAAACTTTGCCTGATAAAAGCAGCAAAAAAGAGAAAAATAAAACTTGTAAGTTCCATGGGAGCGGGAGGAAAAACCGATCCGAGCAAAGTGATGGTGAAAGACATCAGCAAAACCCAGAACTGCTATCTCGCAAAACAGGTAAGAAAAAGACTTCGAAAAGAAAAAATAAACAAAGGATTTAAATGTGTTTTTTCTGATGAGCTGCAAAAAGACGACAGTTTAAAAATGACGGACGGAACGAATTATAAAAGATCTTTTTACGGAACCATCAGCTTTATTCCTGCAATTTTCGGACTGTATGCCGCAGCGGAAGTCATCAATTATTTAACCAAGAAAAATTAATTTTTCCCGCAGATTTTAAGGACAATCAAAAATCTTTTTGCCTGAATTTTTAAAATCTGTGGGAAAACCATCTTACAAATCCTATCTTTACAGTCCGTACATGACAAACTTCAGATATCCCAGAGCCGAAAAACTCAAGAAAAATACCGAGATCTCTTTACTTTTCGAAAAAGGTAAATGGAGAACGAATGGGAATCTGAGAATCATTATCCTTAAAAACAAACCGACAACTCCTGTTGAAAGCACGAAATTTGCGGTTTCGGTTTCCAAAAAATATTTTAAAAAAGCGGTTCACAGAAACCGCATCAAAAGACTTTTAAGAGAATGTTACCGTCTGAATAAAGATCTTTTTAAAGAAGCTTTCGGCGATAAAACAATGGCAATGATGTTTTGGGCTTCCCCGGAAATGCCTGAAAAATTTCAGGATGTAGAAACGCAGTTTATCAAACTTTGTCAGGCTCAGAAGAAGTCTTAATTTTTTCTATCGCTTATTTTTCCGTTTATTTTTTAAGTTGAATTTCATTCACAGTATTTTTATCAGAAAATTTCTCAGAATTTATTTTTTTGTACCTTCGGGAAAACAATCAATCTGAAAATTAATATGTTAGACAACGTTCCTTATTTACCCTATCTTCTGAGTGCGTTTATTGGTATCGGACTGGCTGCAGCAAGCGGATTCAGAGTATTTCTTCCGATGTTTGCCGTAAGTCTTGCTTCTTATATGCACTGGATTCCCATGAACGAAAATTTTGAATGGCTTTCCGGACTTCCCACTTTAATCACAACCGGAATTGCGACCATTGTAGAAATTTTAGCCTATTACATTCCTTTTATAGACCATTTGCTGGACACGATTTCTGTTCCGATGGCGACGATTGCGGGTTCTGTTCTGTTTGCCAGTCAGTTTGCAGATCTGGGAACTTTTCCACAGTGGGCTTTAGCTTTAATTGCGGGAGGGGGAACTGCAGCCACCATCAGTTCGGGATTTGCGGGACTTCGGGCTGCATCTACGGCAACAACGGGAGGTTTGGGAAATTCGGTCGTCGGAACTGCAGAAACAGCCGGAGCAGGAATCATGGCATTTCTGGCAATGGCAGCTCCTGTTATTGCCGGAATCTGTGCAATTTTAATTGTGATAGGAGTTATCATGTTCGGGCGAAAACTATGGCGGAAATTCAGGAAAAATAAAGAACTTCCTCAACAGACATAAAAAATAAAGAGCGGAAAATTTTTCCGCTCTTTTGTTTATTTTACTTTCCTGTTATAATTTCCAAGAAGAATTCCTAAAGGACCTATGACGGGAAAAAGGATTAACGCCATATAAGGCAGAATTCCAGATTTTGTTCTCAACAGAACAGCAATTGCCGCAATGTATAAGATGATGACCGCAACCGCACCAAAAAGGATATGAAAAGCGTTAATAGACAATAAGCTCATTGGTTCGTTTTTTAGGTTATCCTTTGGTTCTGAAATCTTTAATTTCCTGAATTTTACCTTCGTAATATTTTTTCTTTTCAGGGGTTTTCTTGATCAGAATTTCAAATGCTTTTATGGCTTTGGTATATAATTTCTGTTCAAAATAAAGATTTGCCAGTGTTTCTGTCATCAAATGCGAGATATCGTCTCCTTTTTCTTTCACGACAAAAGTGCTTTCTTCTTTTAACTGACTGATTCTCGGATTGTTTTCGATAAAAGTCTCAATCACTTTTGTTTTCAGATCGGGTTTCTCCTCTTTAGGTTTTTCTTCCGTTCTGTCGATTTTCAGCCAGCTCTGCCATGTATTGATAAATCCCGGAACATTGCTGTCGAAGGTATTCGGTTTGGCTGTTTTTGCAGGTTTATCCACAGGAATTTCAACTGTTTTTTCTTCTTTGCTTTCCTGTTTGGGTTCTTCTGTCATTTTTTCTTTTTCTGGTTGAGGAATCGTCCATCCCGATCCGAAAAACGAAACGTTCATTACCGGAACTTCCTCTTTATTTTCTTCTGAATTCTCAGAAATATTTTCATCCGTGATTTGTTCAACGGCATCTTCAGAGATTTCAGAAACTACACTTTCTTCCTCAGAATTCGGCTCAGTTTCGGCTTCTGCTGTTTGCTTCTGCTCTGCAATCTCTGATTGAAGAATTTCTGCTGCTTCATCTGCTTTCTGCTCTTCAGTTTTAGGCTGAACAACTTCAGGAGATTTACTGATCAGAGAATCCGGAAGATTGGAATCAAAAGACATTGGTTTCCACGCAGACTGAACTTCCGCTTCTTGTTCTTTTGCCGGAATTTCTTCTTTTTCTTCACTGACTTCGGCTTTTGGTTCCTCTGTCTGTTCAGAATTACTTTCTGCTACTGGATTTTCCGTTTTAATTTCTTCCTGAGTTTCCGTTTCAACAGGTTTTACTTCAAAACTTTGGGTTTCGGCAAAACTGATGTCGTGACCGATATTTTCAGGCTCTTCTTCTTTTTTATGTTCTTCCGCAGCCGCTTTTTCTTTCATCTTTTTCTCCACTTCCTCAATCAGACGGCGCATTTCATCTTCATGTTTATTGAGGTTAAGCTGAGGTACTTCTGCAATTTTATCTTCTGTATTTGCCTGAATTTTCACTTCCGGAAGGAAAGATTCTGTTCCGTGGAAACTTAGTTCAGCATCATTCTGAACAACCTTTTCTTCTTTCTCGGATGAAATTTCATCTTCATCAATAATCGTTTCAGGCGTAAATTCTGCGGACTCTTCTGATGAAATTATTTCTGAATTTTCAGACTGGCTGCCTTCATTTTTTGGTTCTTCAACAGATTCATTTGCAGAAACCTGTACTTCCGGAAGGAAAGCTTCTGTTTCATGGAAGCTTAATTCTGATTCGTCTAAAACTTCTTCTTTTTCAGTTTCAGTATTTAGATTTCCCTCTTCAATAATGGTTTCAGGAGTGAAACCTGAAATTTCTTCAGAAGATTTTTCCTCTGAATTTTCAGATTCGTTTAAGGCATTTTCAGAAGTCTCTTGTTTTTCTTCTTCTACTGTTTTATTTTCTTCATCAGCCTGAATGTCAGAAACAGTTTCCTGTTCATAAGACTCCGGCTCTGAATTATCTGTTGGTTTATTTTCAGAAACTGATTTTTCTTCTTCAGTAGCATTTTTAGGAACAGATTCCTCATTTTCTTCTGCAATCGGAAGAATATTTTCAGCCGGTTTTTCTTCCGAAACAGGCTCTTCTTTTTTCTCAGCTTTCTGGGTTACGATAGAACCGGATTCCAGTGTGGATTCGAGATCAATAGTTTCAAAAGTATCTTCTTCAAGGAAATTTTCCTCTCCTTCGAACAGAATTCTGTTTCGCTCTCCGTTTACATACAAATGTTTAATTTCTTCTCTCGGAGGCGGAAGAATACGATCTGTTTCTTTAGTTTCTGCAACGGCTGGTAGAGATTCCTCAACAATTTGCGGTTGAGTTTCGCTTGCAGGATTTTTCTCTCTTTTAAGTGGAAAACTTCCCGCTTTTTTCTGATATAGAATTTTAAGCGGATTTTCTGAAGGAATATTTTTTTCCTTTACCGTTTCCAGTTTTATTTCAGGTTTTGGTTTCTGCTGAATTTTACCGTTAATCAGCTGATAAAGGATTTTTTTATCTGTGGTATAAGCGGCTGTTGTAGAAAGTACTGTCTGATAATTGTCTTTATCATACAGATGCACCCCATACAAATACAACGCTCTGATATTCTGAATATAGGGAAAAGAATTAATCTCTTCTTTCAGAAGATGGAGATCCTCTGACTGAATGTTTTTCGGGGTCTTTAATAATTCTAAAACTCTATGATTCATCTTACCAGTTCGCTACAATATCGTTAAATATCTTGTTTATAATTCTGTCTGTTGCAATTTTCACCTGAGAAGATTCTATCTCAGACTGGGAAAGATTGCTGTTGAACACCGCTTCATCACTGTATGTTCTGTCGAAACTAAGCTCCGGATGAAGTTTGTTCTCGTAATGAACTTTTACAGTAATGGTAAGTTTATTCTGGGATTCCTGTATTACACCTCCTGAATTGGTAGAAACCGTATTGGAACTGATGGTTGTGGGTGTAATAGAATAATCTGTAATTTCACCTTCTACCAAAATGTCCGGATTTTCCTTCGTTCCTTTCAAAGTCGTTCTCTGCAGGAACCTGTTTTGGATATCCGTAGAAAACTGCTGTGACAATGTAGGGTTTACCAAAGGTGCATTGTTGGGAAATTCATTGATCTGAATTGTTTTTTCATCTTTAAGAGATGATCCCGTAAAACTGTAACACGAGTTCAGCACTGATAAACACAGCACCAAAAGCCAAAATTTCGGCTGTACGATTTTAATATTTTTAATTTTAAAATTCATTTTTAATTCCAATTTCCTGAATTTCGTCATAAGTAACCTGCTTCAATGCATCTTCGTATGCAAAATAATGAGAAGCGTATGCAAAAGGTATTGTAAAAATCAAGCCAATAAAACATGCTATAACTCCTAACTGAGATAAAAATCCTACCGCCAGTGAATATAAAAAGATGGACCAAAGGTTTCCTTTACTCATCACCGAAGAGATTTTCCATGCCTGTTTAATCTCTGTAACTCCTGCAAGTGAAATTAAAGCGGGCATATAAAAACCTTTCAGGGCTACAAATAAAATCCCAACATACACAAAAAACATATAAATGAAAAAAAATGCGGGCGGTCCGGCGGAAGGATCCTGTTCTCCCATTGCGACCATCATGATAAACATGGGAATATAAATAACCATTATTCCTGCGAATAAAATAAGCTGAATCATAAAGTAAGGCGTGAAATTATCAAAATTGAAAATATCTCCTGCGCTTACCTGTCTTCCGGCTCTTAAATCACGGCAATATTTATAAAAATTTCCCACTGCCAAAAGTCCGCAAAAAGGAATGATCGACATAATCATTGCAAGGAAGAAAGCGCCCAACAAATTTCCAAAATTTGCTTTGTAGAATTCGTATCCGTCGCTGATGTAATCTCCTAATTTGAAATTGACCGGTTTTGCATTAATTTTCACCATGATTTAATTTTTAGTTTATTATTCTTCTAAGTTATACTGTTTTATTTTTCTGTACAAAGTTCTTTGGGAAATTCCCAGTTCATCCGCTGCCTTATTTCTTCTTCCTTTATGCTTTTCCAATGCTTTGATAATCAAATCTTTTTCGTTATTCTGAAGGGATAAAGATTCGGGTCTGTTTTCTTCAATTTCAATATCTTCAATATCTTCGTAGCTGTTGTCCGGCTCTGAAATAATTGTCGGATTCTGAACTACCGGATTATGATTATTATTGTTTTCAAAATACAGTAAAGAACCGGGAGCCACATTCTGCTGTGTTTCAGGAGTATAAATTCTGTTGATTAAATTTTTCTCGTGACTGCTCAGATCAGATGTTCCTCTGTTTTTTATCAATTCCGAAGTTAAGGATTTTAAATCATTAATATCGTTTCTCATGTCAAATAGAATTTTGTACATGATTTCTCTTTCGCTTCCGAAATCGTTCTGCTTTGGCGTATTTGGTGTATTGACAACCATCGGAAGATGTGATTCCATGGGAATATATTCCGCCAGTTTTTCAACGGCTACGTGTCTGTTCCTTTCTACGACCGTCATTTGTTCCACTAAATTTCTTAACTGACGAATATTTCCGGGGAACGTATAATTTTCGATATAATGTACCGCACTTGGCTCAAGTTCAAGTTCCGGCATTCTGTATTTTTCAGCAAAATCGATGGCAAATTTTCTGAAAAGCAAATGAATATCCCCTTTTCTTTCGCGCAAGGGCGGCATATCAATCTGCACTGTATTGAGACGATAATAAAGGTCTTCACGGAATCTTCCGTCCTGAATTGCCTTCATCATGTTCACATTTGTTGCAGCGACAATTCTTACATTGGTTTTCTGAACCTGTGAAGAACCTACTTTCATAAATTCGCCGCTTTCCAAAACACGAAGTAAACGAACCTGCGTCTGTAAAGGAAGTTCTCCCACCTCATCTAAAAAGATCGTTCCGCCATCGGCAACTTCGAAATATCCTTTTCTGGTTGCTGTAGCTCCTGTAAATGCTCCTTTTTCGTGTCCGAACAGTTCGGAATCAATCGTTCCTTCGGGAATTGCACCACAGTTCACGACAATATAAGGTTGATGTTTCCTTTTGGATTCTGAATGGATAATTTTCGGAATAAATTCTTTCCCCACTCCACTTTCCCCCATCACAAGGACTGAAATGTCGGTTGGTGCGACCTGTATGGCTTTTTCCAAAGCACGGTTTAAAGCCGGAAAGTTTCCGATAATTCCGAAGCGGTTTTTTATATTTTGAAGCTCGTTGCTCATAAGTAAATTTTTAGATTATTGATTTGAATAGGATTTACATTAATCTCTGTAAATCTGCTGTTTAGTTTAAAAATAATTGGATTTAAATTTAACTTACAACGTCCAAATAATCTTTATTTCTGACTTTTGAAACTCTGGTTTTAAAATATAAAATTTCAGCAAAGAGATTTTCTCTGCGGTTCTTTTCAAAATTTTTCAGGAGCTGATCATGTTTTTCTTTTTCAGAAAAATCTCCTCCCGTTTTATTTTGTTGAAAATTGTTCTTTTGCTTATATGGGAAAATTTTACCGATAAGATCAATCGCGTTATGCTTTTGGCTGATCGTTATATTCTGTACAGGTTTTTCTTTTGTACAGGTTTCCGGCAAATCTTCATAACCCTGATTTAAAATCCGGTTATAAAGCTCATAAAGATGTTTACAGTCTTCACTTTCGGCTGTTCCGTTGGAAATTTGAGCCGAAATATTGCTGCAGATTATTACCAACAATACACTTAGGCAATATTTATGAAATTTTTCCATTGTCTGAGTTTAAAATGTTAATAAAATCTTGTTTACTTGGCAATATGGTAAAATACTTACTTGCAAAAATCTGTTCGTTATCTTCCGGTAAAGTATATCTTACCAAAGCTTCACTTTTATCCTGACAAAGAACAATGCCTATGGTTTTATTTTCGCCTTCAAGGCGTTTTTCTCTATCGTAATAGTTGACGTACATCTGCATTTGCCCGATATCCTGATGTTTGAGTTCGCCGATTTTTAAATCTATTAAGACAAAACATCTCAAAACTCTGTTGTAAAACACCAAATCTATACGGAATTGCTTTTCATCAAAGGTTATTCTGTCCTGTCTTGCAACAAAGGTAAATCCGGTTCCTAATTCCAGAAGAAAATGTTCCAGTTTATCAATTAATTCGGACTCTAATTCGTTTTCAGAATAATGAGGTTTTTCAGACAGTCCCAGAAATTCCAAAACATAAGGATCTTTGATGAGGTCTTTGGGCTTTTCTATAATTTGTCCTTTTTCAGCTAGCTGAAGAATCTCTTCTTTATTTTTGCTTAAAGACAGTCTTGCATATAAAGCAGAATCATACTGTCTCTGCAATTCTCTTAGGCTCCAGTTGTTTTTATAACTTTCAATTTCGTAGAACTTCCTTTCATTACTATCATTGATTCTCATTAACTTCAAATAATGAGACCATGAAAGGTTGAATTTTATAGAATCTTGCCGGGCTGGTTTTTGATTTGTTATTACTCCCGATTCGTCAGACAGTGTTTGTCCTTTTTCATTATGCTTATCCGAATCTTGCAAAAAGACAGACGGTGTTTGTCCTTTTGAATAGACAATATAAAATTGCCTAATTTGTTTAAGATTTGAAACAGAAAACCCCTTACCAAATTTCTCTGTAAGATGTAATGACAAATCTTTAAGAACAGCTTTTCCATATTCCGCTCTGTCTTCCCCATTTTGTTCATCTTCCACAATCATTCTTCCTATTTCATAATAAGTAAGAACAATGGTTTGATTAACGGCAACAACAACTTTATTTCTGGCATTTTCCAATAACGCAGAAATATCATTTAAAAGTTGCTTTGTCGTTAAATCGTCAGACATATTTTATTTTGAAACCGTTTCCCCTAAAAGTGTGCCCTGTGTATTGTCAAAAACAAAAACGTCCACAATGTCACCAATTTTCTGACCTTCCAGTTTATCGAAAACGCAAACTGCATTCTGGGAATTTCTTCCTTTCCATTGGTTTTCGTTCTTTTTGGAAGTTCCTTCAATTAAAATCTGGTGAACTCTTCCTACATAAGATTTCATTCTTTTTCTAGACAGTTCTCCCTGTAAAGCAATGATTTCTGCCAAACGTCTCTGTTTAACGTCTGCCGGAATATTGTCCTCCATCTTTTTGTGAGCAGGAGTTCCCGGTCTTTCTGAGTAAGCGAACATATAACCGTAATCATATTCCACTTCTCTCATCAAGCTTAATGTATCTTGGTGATCTTCTTCTGTTTCGTTGCAGAAACCGACGATCATATCCTGAGAAAAAGCAACTTCGGGAACGATTTCTTTTGCTTTTTTAATTAAATCTAAATATTCTTCGCGGGTGTGCTGTCTGTTCATGGCTTCCAGCATATTGTTGCTTCCGCTCTGAACCGGAAGGTGAACATATTTACAGATGTTATCGTGTTTTGCCATCATTCTGAATACATCCAGACTCATATCCTGCGGATTGGAAGTAGAGAAACGGATTCTCATTTCAGGAACGGCTTTCGCAACCAGATCAAGCAATTGGGCAAAATTTACGGCTGTAGCTTTCTGCATTTCAGATGCTTTGGCGAAATCTTTTTTAGGACCGCCTCCATACCAAAGGTAAGAATCTACGTTTTGTCCTAATAAGGTAATTTCTTTATACCCGCTTTCCCAAAGGCTTTTGCACTCATCCAGAATAGAATGTGGATCACGGCTTCTTTCTCTTCCTCTCGTGAAAGGAACAACGCAGAACGTACACATATTATCGCAACCTCTTGTAATCGTAACGAACGCTGTAACCCCATTTCCGCCTAAACGAACCGGATTGATATCTGCATATGTTTCTTCTTTTGAAAGAATTACGTTGATGGCATCTCTTCCGTCTTCAGTTTCTTTTAAAAGGTTAGGCAAGTCTCTGTATGCATCGGGACCAACCACAAGATCCACCAACTGTTCTTCTTCTAAGAATTTGGTTTTCAGTCTTTCAGCCATGCAGCCCAAAACACCGACCGTCATGTTCGGTTTTTCTTTTTTCAGGTTTTTGAACTGAGAAAGACGCATTCTTACCGTTTGTTCTGCTTTTTCACGGATGGAACAGGTGTTTAAAAGAATTAAATCTGCTTCTTCCGCTTTTAAAGTGGTATTATACCCCTGTTCATTAAGTATGGATGCAACAATCTCAGAGTCAGAGAAATTCATCTGACAACCGTAGCTCTCCAAGAATAATTTCTTTGAGTTTTCTGCTTTTTCCGCAATGGCAAAAGCTTCTCCCTGTTTTGTTTCGTCTATATATTTTTCCTGCACGATAATCGAATTTGAGGTTTTTAGGTTTAAGGTTTAGAGCACATCACTTTGAACTCAAAACATAAAACTTTGAACCAATTGAATTTGCAAAGATACAAAATATTGTGACAGAATGTCAGGATTATCTTTCATAGAAATTTGTAGAAAAATTCTTGGGGTAAACTATTTTATCTTTTATAGGAATATTAGAATATAAAGCCGGTTTCCAGACTTTTTTAAGTCGAGACAAAGTTCTCAGAAAATCGATATTAAATTTTGGATCATAAATCTCAGGATAGATTCTGGGATTTGTAATTTCTCCTTTTTGATTGATATAAAACTCCAAATTAACGTTGCCATTAATGTGATAGTCTGTGAACAAACTCATAAACTCATCATGAAAATCCTTTCTAAATCTCTCGTACCCTTTTGGATACTGTGCAGACAAAACATAATTATTCGCGTTATATCCTTCTTTATAATTTTCCATAACATCATTCGGATACAATATGAATTCTGCCAAAGCCCCGAATTTACCACCTTTCACTTCCGCGGGTTTCCAGTGTTTCAGATTTTTCAGAAGTTCAAGCGACAGATCGTATGCGCATCTGTTTTTTGCAATATTTGCAGTGTCGTTGTCTTTTACCAGTTTCACAGCCGCATCTTTTGTTACCACAAATCTTGGCTGATAAATTTCCTGATCACTGCATTTTTTAAAGTTAGCTGCTGCTAAATAATCATGAGCTTCTTTGTAAAAATTCACCATTCCGCCTTCATAAAATTCCTGATTTTTAGGATATTCATCTAAAACCTGAGCATTCGATACAAAAAAGATGACGATTGCAGAAAAAATCAAAAACTTTTTAATCATGGTCGTAAGTATTGGTACTGAAATTCACCTTCATAACAAATTTTGAATCGACCGGAACGCCGTTCTTCTTTGCGGGAGTCCATTTTCCTTTTACTTTTTTCGCCGCATATTTCATATCGTCGATAAACATTTCATTGTTTTTGAATTTCGGAAGAACATCGATCTGGCTGATTTTTCCTCTGGAATCAATATTAAACACAAAGGTAACTTTTCCCTGAATAGCATACAGAGCCATATCAATATAGGCATGAACCATATTCATGAATTCTTTCTGAAATGCCTGATCGCCTCCCGGAAATTCTGCTTTCTGGTAACTTTCCGCTGTCTGCTGAACCTGAGTTGTATTTTCCTGAGAAAAGCCTTTACCGCCAACAAGCAATAAAGGTAAAATTAAAAGATATTTTTTCATGGTTATTAAAAGTTGTCTTATACATCTGTTGCAATGGAAGACAGATTCATTTTTATTTTGATCTGAGATGTTACAGGCTGTCCGTTGCAGCTTGCAGGAATCCAGTTTTTCTTGATTCTTCTTACGACATATTTCATATCATCAAAAAACACATGACTGTTTGAAACTTTCGGGCTTCCTTCGATATTGGTGACTTTTCCGTTTTGGTCTACGGTAAGGGTAAATGTGAAATCACCGTTCAGCACATAAAAATCTGTATTCAGGTAATCGTACATATATTTTCTCAGCATTTCTTTGTAAGCGGGAATTCCGCCTTCGAAACTTGCCGCCTTAAAATCGTTACAGTTTTTTACGGCTACCTGCAACAGAGGCTCTTTTATATCTATTTTGAGAATATTTTTATTGTTCTCCGTCATAAAATTATCATCTCTTTCTTCTACATCATTAAATTGGGCAAAAGCAAAATTTGATGCAAAAAACGTAAGAAGTATTAGTATCGTTCTCATAGGATTTTTCATTAAAATTAAATTTACTTAAACAAAGATAATACTTAAACCAATGGGAGAAAAGCATTATCTGATGATGGATATTACAATAGATCTTTAATGTGTTTGTAATTGCTTTTCACAGTGTCGAGTGCTTCTTCCATTTTTCCTCCCAACATAAGCTGAGCCATGGATTTTGTCATTCCTAAAACCTGAGCGGCTTCAATTTTCGGCGGTAAAGCCAGTGCATTCGGATTGGTAAAAATATTTAAAAGATAAGAACCGTTATGATCAAGACATTCTTTAATGGCAGCTTCCACATTTTCAGGTTTGTTTACATTTTTTCCGGGATATCCCATTGCATGAGCAATCATTGCAAAATCCGGATTCACCATATCTGTTTCGTTGTCCGGCATTCCCCCGACTTCCATTTCCAGTTTTACCATTCCTAAAGACCGGTTATTGAACACAATAATTTTCACCGGCAATTTATACTGAAAAATCGTTGCCATATCTCCCAAAAGCATGGATAAGCCTCCGTCGCCGCACATAGCAATAACCTGTCTTTCAGGATATGCTAAAGAAGCTCCAATCGCCATCGGCATCGCATTCGCCATCGAACCGTGATTGAAAGAACCCAGCATTTTCCGTTCTCCGGTTCCTGTGATGTATCTTGCGCCCCAAACACAACACATTCCTGTATCTACCGTAAAAATGGCATCTTTCTTTGTCAGTTTATCCAATGTGTGGGTAACAAACTCCGGCTGAATGGCATTTTCGGTTCCAGGATCTTTCACATACGTAAGCTGATTTTCTTTAACCTTTTCATAAAACTCAAGCTGCTGTTTAAGGAAATTGGCATCAGTCTTTTCTTTCAATAATGGTAAAAGTGCTTTGATGGTTTCTTTTACATCGCCCGTTAATCCCAGTTCCAGTTTAGCTCTTCTTCCCAAACGTTCGGGCGCTTCATCAATTTGTACAATTTTGTTTTTGACGGGCATAAATTTCTCGTAAGGGAAATCTGTCCCCAGAAGAATCAGAAGATCGGCTTCGTGCATGGCATGATAAGCAGAAGGAAGTCCCAGAAGTCCGGTTAAGCCTACTTCATTGGGATTATTGGGCTGAATAGACATTTTTCCGCGGAAAGAATATCCCACCGGAGCTTTTAAATATTTTGAAAGTTCCACAACTTCCGGATTGGCATTTTCCGCACCGATTCCGCAATAGATCGTTACTTTTTTACTGTCGTTGATTAAATCTGCGAGTTCTTTTAATTCTTCATCTGAAGGACGAATAACAGGATTTGTTCTGAAAATTTTATTGGAAGTCACCGCTTCTTCTGCATCCAGCTCCGAAACGTCTCCCGGAAGACCGATTACCGCAACGCCTTTTTTGGAAATTGCATGCTGAATTGCCGTCTGTACCGTCCGCTGAACCTGTTCCGGTCTTGTAATCATTTGGTTATAATGACTACAATCGTCGAATAACTTAATGGTGTTTGTCTCCTGAAAATAATCCATCCCCATTTCTTCACTTGGAATCGTGGAAGCAATAACCAGCATCGGAACATGAGAACGGTGTGCCTCATAAACACCATTGATTAAATGAACGTGTCCCGGTCCGCAGCTTCCGGCGCAAACTGCAAAACCATCCAGTTCCGCTTCCGCAGCAGCGGCATACGCTCCTGCTTCTTCGTGTCTTACGTGAATCCATTCGATGCTGCTTTTTTTAACGGCTATATTTAAATGGTTTAAACTGTCGCCTGTAACGGCATAAATTCTTTTCACATTGGCGTTTTCGAGCATTTCTACAATTTGCTCTGCAATATTTTTAGCCATATTTTGATGTTTTAGTGTTGATGTTTCAGAAATATTTTGGAATGGACTGGTAATGTAGAGATGTAAAGATTATGCCAAGAGCGTAAAATAAATATTAAAAAACAATAAAAAAAGCTCCGCATTTTGCGGAGCTTCCATATATCTTCGAGCCGGATTAACTACAATACCTCGATCTGATTTTTCAAAAGATCTTCGAATTCATCTCTTTTTCTGATAAGGTGTGCTTTTCCGTCTAAAAACAGAACTTCGGCAGGTTTTAACCTTGAATTAAAGTTGGAACTCATCTCAAAACCGTAAGCTCCTGCATTGTGGAACGCCAGAATGTCGCCTTCTCTTACTTCATTAAGCTTTCTGTCCCATGCAAAAGTATCTGTTTCGCAGATGTTTCCTACCACGGTATAAATTCTTTCCGCTCCTTTCGGGTTCGATAAGTTTTCGATCACATGATACGAATCGTAGAACATCGGACGGATCAGATGGTTGAATCCTGAATTCACCCCGACAAAAACTGTTGCCGTTGTTTGTTTAATCACGTTGGCTTTCACCAGTAAATATCCGCTTTTTCCGACAAGGAATTTTCCCGGTTCGAACCATAATTCGAATTTTTTTCCGGTTGATTTTGAAAATTCGGAGATTACTTTTTCCACTTTTTTTCCTAATGTTTTTACGTCGGTTTCTTCTTCGGTGTCCTGATAAGGAATTTTGAAACCACTTCCCATATCCAGATATTTCAGATTCGGGAAATGTTCGGATAATTCCAGCATGATCTCCAAAGCCTGAAGAAAAACATCCGGATCTTTGATCTCGCTTCCGGTGTGCATATGAAGACCTTCCACATTAAGGTTGGTAGATTTCATCACTCTTTCGATATGACGAACCTGATGGATGGAAATCCCGAATTTACTGTCGATATGTCCTGTAGAAATTTTATAGTTTCCGCCGGCAAAAATATGCGGGTTGATTCTTACTAAAATCGGGTAAGAGTTTCCGTATTTGTTCCCGAACTGCTCCAGAATAGAAATATTATCGATATTGATGTGCACCCCGAAAGTCATCGCTTCTTCGATCTCGGCGAGATCCACACAATTGGGTGTAAAAAGTATTTTTTCTTTTGGAAAACCTGCTTTTAAACCTAGTTTTACTTCATTGATGGATACACAATCTAATGAAGCTCCCAGATTTTTCACGTACTTCAGGATGTTGATATTGGTAAGCGCTTTCGCTGCGTAGAAAAACTTTGTGTGTTTTAGGAAAGAAGAGGTAAGTTTCTCGTATTGTGTTTTAATGGATTCGGCATCGTAAACATACACCGGGGTGCCAAACTCATTGGCAATCTTTAATAATTCTTTTGAATTCATAATTTCTTTTTAGCATAAAAAAGGCAGATTCTTCGGAAAAAGAGTCTGCCATTAACATTATTTTTTATGCAATACAACTCTTTTATACATTCCAAACCTTAGAGAACTTTACAGTTCCCTTTTTACCGGTTTTATGTTGTTTAAAATTTAGCATTGCTTTCTTTAATTTTTTACAAAAATACTAATTCTTTTTTACTTTTAAAAAACTGATTTTAAAATGATTCCTTTCAGATTCAGTCGTGTTCTATTATTTCGGTAAAGGCAGGGTTTCAAAATCTCCTCTCAGCAAAGCCAGCTGCAGCTCATTAACGAGGTCTGCAGACTGTGAAAGCAGATCGATCTTTAATTTATTTAGCTTGCCTAAAGTCTGAATCTGCGTGAAAAGTTCATAAAAACCATAAGAAACCACTTTTCCGTTTTCGACAATCAAAAACAGTTTTTCTCCCAGTTTTCTGCCTTGTCCCAGCCAAAGTTCATTTCGTTTTCTGAATTCGATTTTCTTTTTAAAAACTTCTATATCATTATATTCTTCGAACTTTCCGATGAACTGTACCGCTTTCGAGCCTTGTGTAAAAGACCTGAATTTCAAAATCGGTTTTTCCAGTTTATTCAGCTTGTTTTTTTCCACCACATATTTTCCGTTTCTGCAATACAGACCGAAAGGAAGGATTTCTCTTTTTTTAACTCCTTTTGAATTCAGAATCAGCTTGGCAATAATATCCGTTCCTGTGAGTTCGTAATTGATCTGTTCAACGTCTTTCTGAATGGCTTCCCATTTTTTAGATTTGGAATTGAAAACTTTTTTCGAAAATTTATTAATATCCTGAACATGATCGGAAAAAATGATCTTTCCCGCTTCATTCTGAAAATACACAAAGCCTTTTTCATTGGGAAGATCCTGCGTTAATTCCTTGATTTTGTTGATGTAAGTCTTGGAATTGGTTTCATCATGCTGTTTCTGAATAATTTCATTTTCCGTGTCTTTTGAAATCAGAAGTTTGAATAATTCCAACGTTGCTCTTGCATCGCCTTCTGCTCTGTGATGATTGGTTAGAGGAATTCCTAAAGATTTCACCAGTTTTCCGAGAGAATAGCTTACCTCATCCGGAATCAGTTTTTTAGCTAAAGGAATTGTATCTAAAGTATTGATTTTAAATTCGTAGCCTAATCTTTGAAACGACTGGCGAAGCATTCTGTAATCAAAATCTATGTTATGACCTACTAAAGTTGTATTTGCCGTAATTTCAACAATTCTACGCGCAATTTCATGGAATTTCGGTGCAGTTTTAACCATTTTCGGGGTAATATTGGTTAATTTCTGCACAAAAGGGGTAATATCACTTTCGGGGTTTACCAATGAAATAAACTGGTCCACAATTTTCTGACCGTCATATCTGTAAACCGCAATATCGATAATGCATTCTTTCCTGTAACCTGCACCATTACTTTCTATGTCTATTATTGAATACATTTAAATTTTTTACAACTTCTTTTGGATTAACGATTCATTTCCTTTACTTCTGGAAACATAACTTATGCCAATACATCAATAGAAATAAGGCAATTCTGCTAAAATAATAAAAATATTTATCTTCGTCTTCCTCCCAGACCAAGCATTCCCAGGATTGCTTTTGCTCCTTCACGCATCAGTGTGCTGGTGAAGGTTCTTCCCGCCCTGCTCTGTAAAACCTGCTCGAAAATTCCGGGTTCTTCTTTTACCGGCTTTGTCTTCTGGTTAGAACTCTGCGATGCTTCCTGTGCAGCCTGTTCCATTCTGCCGACCAAAATCTCATAAGCAGATTCGTTATCCACTACTTTATCATATTTGGCAACTAAAGCTGATCTTTTTGTTAAATCTGAAATTTCCGCGTCATTCAGAACGTCCATTCTTGATTCGGGAGAAATAAGATAGGTATGAACCAGCGGTGTAGGAATTCCTTTTTCATCCAGAGCAGTAACAAAAGCTTCCCCGATTCCCAGATTCTGGATCAGCGTTGGAGCATCGTAAAATTCCGTGGTCGGATAATTTTCTACTGCTTTGGAGATTTCCTTTTTATCTTTAGCGGTAAACCCTCGTAATGCATGCTGAATTTTCAGACCGAGCTGAGAAAGCACCGATTCCGGAACATCACCCGGAATTTGGGTAATAAAATAAATTCCGACTCCTTTTGAACGGATCAGTTTTACCATGGTTTCAATTTGCGAAACCAAAGCTTTTGAAGATTCATCAAAAATTAAATGTGCTTCGTCGATAAACAAAACCAGCTTCGGTTTTCCGCTGTCGCCTTCCTCAGGAAAGGTCATGTAAATTTCCGCAAAGAGGGAAAGCATAAATGTTGAAAACAACTGCGGCTTGCTTTGAATGTCTGCAACTCTCAGAATGTTTACCACTCCTTTTCCGTCTCTTGTTTCCAGTAAATCGTGAACATCAAAACTCAGTTCTCCAAAGAAACCGGAAGCTCCCTGCTGTTCCAATGCAACAATGGATCTTAAAATTGCGCCCAGAGAAGCAGAAGCTATCGAACCGTAATTAGAGGAAAGCTCAGCTTTTCCCTGTGGATTTTCTGTGACGTACTGAAGAACTTTTTTCAGGTCATTCAGATCAATTAAAGGAAGACCTTTATCATCACAATATTTAAATACAATCGACATGATGCTTTGCTGGGTATCATTCAACTGTAAGATTTTGCTTAATAAAACCGGACCGAATTCTGTAACGGTAGCTCTCAGCTTCACGCCTCTTTCGCCGGAAATGGTCATTAATTCTACAGGAAAAGCCTGCGGATTGTATGGAAGCTGCGTTTTGGCATATCTTTCCTGAATGGCAGGATTTTCAGTTCCCGCTTCTGCGATCCCCGAAAAATCTCCTTTAATATCCAAAACCAGAGACGGAATTCCCTGATGCGAAAGCTGCTCTGCGAAAACCTGTAATGTTTTTGTTTTTCCGGTTCCTGTTGCTCCGGCAATTAATCCGTGGCGGTTGATGGTTTTTAACGGAATGGTAACATTAACTTCCGGAACGACTTCGCCATCCAGCATTCCTTTTCCTAATATAATATGATCTCCTTTGGGAGTGTATCTCGCGTTTAATTCTTCAATGAATTGTGTTTTGTCTGCCATTTGCTCTTTTTTAACCTATAAATATAAAGTTTTTTGTAAAATATTCTTTAGTAAGACTAATAATATCATCATGATCTTTTATCAATAATTTATAAATACTTTTGTCTGAGTTTAATTCTTAAAAAAAAGCCATGATAAAATACATACAACTGCTTTTATTTTTTAGTATCACAATTGTTTTCTCACAGAAAAGACAACAGCCTTTAGAGCTGAAAGTAAAAGGAGATTACAAACAAGAAGCAACCCAGACTCTGTTTCCTGAACTGTGGTCCGGATTTCAGCGCGAAAGTATTACTTCTTATGATGCAGCCGAAACTAATGTCGGAGTGAGTTATATTCAGAAAACTTCAAAAAAAAATAAAACTGTTCTCACAATTTATATTTATCCCAAGAAATATATTGACAACCAGCTTCTGAGAGATGAATTTTACACCTACGATTATGCTTTAAACCAGAACTCCAATGATCATGTAGAAATAAACCCTTTATTCGGAACTCTTTCCAATGAAAATTTAAAAGTGGGATTTGTGTATGCTTTATTTAACAATGCAATGGGACAACAGGATTTTTTCAACGGTGTAAAATACGTTAATAAAAATTCTCTTCTTTCTATTTATGAATGCGGCGGCTGGACTTTCAAAACAAGGGTTTCCAGTGATGATATGACGAAAGATCAATTGAAAGACCTTAAAGACAAAGTTGAAAATTATTTCGGAATCCTTGATTTGGCTTCTATAAAAACTCTTCCCATTCTTAAAGTTCCCGATATTATCTTATCGTCTTCAGTAAAAAGAGATTCTATGATGACGAAAGCAATAACTGAAGCGGCACAGGCTAAAATTGTATGGTTATCTAAAAATCTTGAGAAAAAAGAAATCTTAACAGGATTTCATGATATGAAAATAGACTCAGAAATCTATTCTATCGAAAAAATGCTTGAATTTTACAAAACTCATGAGAACGACTGGAAGATGAATCCGGATACAAAAAAGTATTTTGAAGAAATGACAAGAATTGCTGAAAACGGCAGACTGAAAGACCATATCTACGAAAAATATCACGGTGTGATCGATTATCCGGAGGGAGAAGCCAGAAAAGCAGATTATATTCAGTTTAAAATTGATAAAAACATCTCTGAAGATACCAATGAAATTTTCTACAAAATTTTTTACAGATTGCAGTGATGTGGAGACTATATAGATTTATTCTATCAGCATCCATTTTTTATTTTGGTGGTATTTAGAAAAATAAACACGATTTTTGTATTTCAAATATAAAACATTAAAACGGTTACAATCACATAATGAAAGTCGAACAAATATACACGGGATGTCTGGCTCAGGGTGCGTACTACATCGTATCTGAGAATGAAGCAGCGATTATCGATCCGCTAAGGGAAGTAAAACCTTATCTGGATCGGTTGGAAAAAGACGGTGTAACTTTAAAATATATTTTTGAAACGCATTTCCATGCAGACTTTGTCTCGGGACATTTGGATTTAAGCAAAAAGACAGGAGCGCCTATTGTTTACGGACCTACCGCTCAGCCTGAGTTTGAAGCCATTATTGCAGAAGACAGTCAGATTTTTGAAATCGGAAAAGTAAAAATAAAAGCTCTTCACACTCCCGGTCACACGATGGAAAGCACCACTTACCTTCTGATCGACGAAAAAGGAGTTGAAACAGCCATTTTCACGGGAGATACTTTATTTTTAGGAGACGTGGGAAGACCCGATCTTGCCCAGAAAGCAGGAAGTATTACTCAGGAAGATCTTGCAGGAATTTTATATGACAGCCTTCACACGAAAATTATGCCTTTGGATGACAGCATCACGGTTTATCCGGCTCATGGAGCGGGTTCTGCGTGTGGAAAAAATATGCAGAAGGAAACAGTTGATATTCTGGGAAATCAAAAAAGAACAAATTATGCTTTGAATCAGCCTGATAAAGAATCTTTTATCCGCGAAGTTTTAGACGGTTTAACGGCTCCACCGAAATATTTCGGGATGAATGTTGCCATGAACAAAGGCGGTTATGAAAGTCTTGATGCCGTAATGGATAAAGGTTTAACGGCAGTTTCCGTTGAAGACTTTGAAGCATTTGCAGAAGAAACAGGCGCGTTAATTTTAGATACCAGAAGTCCGGGAGAGTTTTATAAAGGATTTGTGCCGAATTCTGTAAATATCGGATTAAAAGGAGATTTTGCACCATGGGTGGGAACTCTGATTGTGGATGTAAAGCATCCTTTACTGCTTATTGTAGACGAAGGCATGGAAGAAGAAGCCATCACAAGACTGAGCCGTGTTGGATTCGATAATGTTCTTGGCTATCTTAAAGGAGGTTTTGAAGCATGGAAAAACAGCGGAAAAGAAACAGATGAGGTAAAAAGAATTTCTTCTGCAGAATTTGCAGAACTTTATAATGAAAACTCAAAAGTAATTGACGTCCGTAAGATCTCGGAATATTCTGCAGAACATATTGATAATGCTTACAACAAACCTTTGGATATAATCAGCGACTGGGTTCACACGATTGATGATTCTGAGCATTTTTTCCTTCATTGTGCAGGAGGCTACAGAAGCATGATTGCGGCAAGCATCCTTAACTCTAACGGAATCAGAAACTTTACTGAAATAGAAGGAGGTTTCGGCGCAATTAAGAAAACCGAAAAATTCCCGACTTCGGATTTCGTATGTCAGTCGAAAACAATGTAATATTAAGATTTTTAGAATTATTGCATTAAATATAAATGTCACAGCGCTTTAGTTTATTGACTGAAAAGCATTTAACAGCACAAAGTTTTCGGTAACCTTCGATTTTTTTAAGTGATTTTAGATAGTAAGCTTTTCGGATTATTAAACTAAAGTGTTTCTTTTTTAATAAAAACCAACAACTATGTCTCAAGCATTTCAGGAAATCATCGATTCCGAAAGACCTGTTCTTATCGACTTTTTTGCAACGTGGTGTCAACCTTGCAAAGTACAGTCATCTGTTTTAAATACGGTAAAGGAAAATATAGGAACCGCAGCTAGAATTATTAAAGTAGATGTGGATCAGTATCCCGCTCTTGCCAATCAGTATGGCGTTCGCGGTGTTCCGACATTAGCGATCTTCAAACAGGGAGAAATGCTGTGGAAAGAGAGCGGTGTGCATGATGTGAATACACTGACGCAACTTTTAAAACAATATGCTTAAATATTTAAGATTAAGGCTAAGATTGAGAAAATTTTAGCCTTTAATTTTGATGTATTTTCTTTAAAATTCAATTGAAAATGAATCGCGGTCATTTAAAAACTGAAAATGGCTTCTGAAATCTTTCAGTTCTTCTAAATTTAATTCTGTCGTTACAAGATTTCCGTTTTTCTGTGAAATTTCTTTTCCGTCTGCAAAAAAACAGTGTGAACTTTCCTGATAAAACAGGTTATTTCCATCGGTCCCGATTCTGTTTAATCCAAAAACGAAGGACAGATTTTCAATAGCTCTCGCTTTTAACAGATGTTCCCATGCTCCTACTCTTTTTTCGGGCCAGTTTGCCACATATAAGACCGCATCATAATCGTCATTATTTCTTGCAAAAACCGGAAAACGAAGATCATAGCAAACCTGCAAAAGAATTCTGAACCCCAGATAATTTACAATCACCCTTTCTTTTCCGGGAGTATACACTTTATCTTCCCCCGAAAAAGAAAAAAGATGTCTTTTATCATAAAAATCAATCTGAGAATCGGGCTGCACAAAATACATTCTGTTGTAGAACTTTCCGTTTTCTTCAACCGGAGCACTTCCGCAAAATGCAGCGTTTTTTTCCTTAGCCATCTTTTTTAAAAACTCCAGCGATTCCAGATTTCTATCGGAAACTTCGGAAGCATCCATACAAAAGCCTGTGGAAAACATTTCAGGCAAAAGAAAGAGATCCGCGTCCTGATTCTGTAATTCCTTTTCAATGAGGTTAAAGTTTTCTGCTTTGTTTTTCCAGATGATATCTAAATTAAGTCCTATAATCTTCATAAACTTTGTTAAAAAACTTCCCTAAAAATACAATTTTTCAATGATTTCGGTTTTATTTTTGTTGCGGATATTTTTCTGTTGGTTAATCGCAGAGACGCAAATTTTTATTCAATTGATGGTTTTAAGGCGCAAGGTTTTTATCTTCGATAAAATTTGACACTGTAAACTTGGTGAAAATCTATGATTTTCTTGCGTCTTAAAACGTCATGATAGTCAAAAACTTTGCGTCTCTGCGATTAACCAACAATTAAAGAAAAGGCAAAATCATTTTAATAATTAGTAAAAAGTAAAATTATGAAGAAGTTGTTTTTTATGTTTGCTGTCATGCTTGCGGGAACATTTGCCAATGCTCAGGCGTGGACAGGAAAAGGAGATCAGAAAATCAATGCCGGACTCAGCGCATGGGGTTACGGAACAGGAATTACAGGAACCTATGATTACGGATTGAATAAATTAATTTCTGTAGGAGCCGGATTGAATATTTATTTTGATAATTACAAAGACAATGACGATAAAAACCGTGCTTTTGTGTTCGGAAGAATTAATTTTCATCTGAAAGACGCTCTACAGCTTCCTGAAAAACTTGATATTTATCCCGGAGCAGATGTAGGAGTTGTAGGCAGCAATTTTGGGTTGGGAGCTCATATCGGAGCGAGGTACTTTTTTACTGAAAGAATCGGCGTTTTTGCAGAAGTCGGCAACAATGGCAGTCTCGGAGTTTCGATTAATTTGTAATAAATCATCCTATTATATGACAAAGCTTCTCGTTTCGGGGAGCTTTTTTATTTGGCATAGTTTTGATAATTGTTACCTTTGCAAATTAAACATAAAAAGCATTAATGGAAATAGCAATCAAACTGTTTCAATTTATATTGAGCATTTCTATCCTGGTTATCCTACACGAACTTGGGCATTTCTTACCCGCCAAATACTTTAAAACCAAAGTTGAAAAATTCTATTTGTTCTTCGATCCGTGGTTTTCTTTAGCCAAGAAAAAAATTGGAGAAACGGAATACGGAATCGGATGGCTTCCTTTCGGAGGATATGTAAAAATTGCCGGAATGGTGGATGAAAGCATGGATACCGAACAGCTGAAACAGCCTGCACAACCATGGGAATTCCGTGCAAAACCGGCTTGGCAAAGACTGATTATCATGTTGGGCGGAGTTACAGTTAACTTTTTCTTAGCCTGGTTAATTTACTCGTGCCTTTCGCTTTTTAATGGTGAAACATACACAGATCTTACCAAATTCAACAACGGAATCGGGGTTACGGAAGCCGGAAAAAAAATGGGCTTCCAGAATGGTGACAAGATCATTACTATCGATGGAAAACCTGCTGAAAGATTAGAAAACGCGTCTATTAATATTCTTTTGGGAGATGAAGTAACCGTACTTAGAAACGGAAAAGAAGTTACTTTCCCTATTAATAAAGATGGTGTTGCAGAAGTGTTAAAACAAAGAGAGGCTAAACTTTATATTACGCCGAGATTTCCAATGATTATCGATTCTCTGGCAACTCCTGCTTCTCAGGCTTCAGGGCTGAAAAAAGGGGATCAAATTGTTGCCATCAATGGAAAACAGACGCCTTATTTTGATGAAGTAAGTTCTTCCTTATCTGAAAATAAAGGAAAAACAGTAAACATAGAAGTTGTAAGAAACG
Source organism: Chryseobacterium sp. C2(2020) (assembly GCF_014218915.1). NCBI lineage: Bacteria > Pseudomonadati > Bacteroidota > Flavobacteriia > Flavobacteriales > Weeksellaceae > Chryseobacterium > Chryseobacterium sp. C2(2020). Next base: position 25,934 of record NZ_JACLCT010000014.1, on the reverse strand, counting down.
GAAAACCTGAAACAATTACTGCATCTGTTGATAAAAACGGAAAATTAGGTGTTGGTGTAGATCAGAAAGCATTAGCGAACGTTATTACGGATAAAAAATATTCTTTCGGAGAATCTATTCCCAGAGGTTTTGAAAGATCTATTGAGTCTTTAACCATGCAGGTGAAGCAGTTTAAAATTATGTTTAATTCTAAGATTCAGGGATACAAAAATGTAGGAGGACCGATTGCGATTATTAAAAATATGCAGGTCACTAAAGCTCAGGATGGAAGTTTATCTATTGACTGGGGATGGTTTTGGGGCTTTACTGCGATGTTCTCGGTTTGGCTTGCATTCCTAAACCTGATCCCTATTCCGGGATTGGATGGAGGACACGTTCTTTTCACGCTTTATGAGATGATCGTTGGTAAACCTGTTCCTCAGAAAGTTTTGGAAAACGCACAGATGATCGGTGTTATCTTCCTGTTAGGCTTGATGTTACTGATCTTCGGAAGCGACATCTTCAAGATCTTCGCCGGAAAACTATAATATTTTTACAAAATTTCAAAAAAATATTTGCAGGGTATAAATATTCGTCCTATATTTGCACCACTTAAAACAAAGGACATTCCTCCTTAGCTCAGTTGGTTAGAGCATCTGACTGTTAATCAGAGGGTCGCTGGTTCGAGCCCAGCAGGAGGAGCAAAAAAGACTTACAAAAATGTAGGTCTTTTTTTTATGTGGTCTCATCAAATATTTTTTTTGCAATTATCATTAAATTTAATTATCTGATAAATAGTCAAATAGCTTCAAAACACCCATTATCAAAGGAAAAATTTAGATATTTTTAAAATAAAAATTTGTTTGATATTAATATTCCTGTTATATTTGCACCACTAAAACAATAGGAAATTCCTCCTTAGCTCAGTTGGTTAGAGCATCTGACTGTTAATCAGAGGGTCGCTGGTTCGAGCCCAGCAGGAGGAGCAGAAAGACTTACAGAAATGTAGGTCTTTTTTATTTATCCTTTTTTAGTGCGATCAACTGAAAAATAATTATTTTAAACATCGTTATATTTTAACAAAACAATAACTATAACACCATCAAAAAGATGGTGTTATTTCATTACATTTGCAGTTTTGTATTTAAACCATTAAAAGTTTAAATAATATTTATTTTTTTATAATAAAAGTGCATAATTTTTGTTTATGCAAATAGCTTGAAGAAACTACAAATGTTAATTAATAATTCCAAATATTACTCCCTCTTTTTATTTCTATTTTTTGCGGATCTCGTATACTCACAAAATTCGGCAAACGGCAGAATTGTAGATGCAAAAACCAATAAAGAAGTTTCCGGAGTGGATATTTTCATCAATGAAAATGAAAAAGCTGCTATTACCACAACTTCGGGAAACTTTTCCGTACAGTCGGACAGCATAATCTATAAACTTCGGTTTTTAAGAAAAAACTATTCCTTAGAAAGTATAGACGTAACTCCTCAAAATGCCACCAATATTTTTGTAAAACTGGCTCAGGAAAAAGTAAGCAGCATACAGGAAGTCGTTATCCACAACGAAAAGCCGAAATATAAAAACAAAAAAGAAAATCCCGCTTATGCCATTATGCAGAAAGTCTGGGAACGAAAAAGAAATAACGGTTTAGATAAATTCGATACCTATACCTATAAAGAATACGAGAAAATTCAGTTTGATGCCAACAATCTGGACAGTGCATTTATGAAGAGAAAAATCTTTAATAAACTCGAATTTATTTTCGATTATAAAGATTCTACCGCAAGCGGAAAAATAGGACTTCCTGTTTTCCTCAATGAAGCGATCTACGAAAATTACGGTGAAAACAGACCTTCAAAAAGATCAAAAAGGCTTTTGACTGCTCAGAAAACATCAGGCTTTCAGGACAATCAGATCATTACTTTAACGGCAAAAAACCTTTATCGCGATATCAATATTTACGATAATACGTTAAATTATTTCGACATCGGATTCCCAAGTCCCGTTGGAGAAACAGGGTTCAGTACGTATGATTATAATTTGGTTGATACCATTTCCATGCGCGGAGAAAACGCTTTCAAAATCCGTTATCAGCCGAAAAGAACGGAAGTTTTGGCATTTCAGGGATATCTTTATATTGATACCGACAGTTATGCAGTTTTAGGGGCAACTTTGAAATCGACTCAAAAGATCAACGTAAACTTCATCAACGGGATTTCTACAGAACTGGAATACGACAACCCCGATGAAAACACTTTTCTGCCAAGAAAATTTGTAACGGAGATCGAGATGACTCCTTTTTCCAAGAAGAAAACCTCAAAGAGCATTATTGCCAAAAGATCCGTCGATTATTCGGAATATCAGTTCAACAAACCTCTTGAAGACAAGATTTTCAAAAGAACCGAGGAAGAATATGATGATAAATTCGTAGAAAAAGACGATGCATATTGGGTAAAAGCCAGACCGGATTCTCTCTCAAAAAGCGAACAGGGAATTTATGACATGCTTGATAAGCTTCAGCAGACCCCAAAATTCAACCGTATTGTGAAACTTTACGAAACATTGGGTTCAGGATATTATAACATTACCAAAGGAATAGATTTAGGTCCTATTTTCTCCGTTTACGGAAAAAATGATGTGGAAGGAGACCGAATCAGAATCGGAGCAAGAACGTATTTCACAAGAAATGATCCTTGGAGAGTTCAGTTTTACACCGCTTACGGTTTTAAAGACCAACAGGTGAAATATGGTGCTGAAGCAAGATTCATGTTTAACAGAGTAAACCGTTTTACAGTAGGTGCCGGAACAAGAAGAGACATTTTACAGTTGGGTGTTCAGCTTACAAATGACGACGGAATTATGGCAAGAACGTTTGCTTCTTCAACGCTTTTCGCAAGGGGAGAAAATGCTTCTTTAAGCTCCGTTAATCAAACCAACCTGTTTACGTCTATTGAGCCATGGAAAAACTTCCAGATCAGATTAGATGGAACGATGCAAAGCATTAAATCGGCAAATCCGAGCGGATTTAATCTGATGTATTACAAAAACGGAGATCTGAGAAAAACAACCAACGATTCGCATTTTACTTTAAGTTTGATTGCAAGACCGGGTGCAAAATTCTCACAAACCGGAATCGACCGATATGAGCACGGAACTTTGGCTCCGACTATTGTCTTAAAATACACAAGAGGAATTGAGGGATTATTCGGTTCAGATTTTAATTATAACAAACTGCAGTTCATGTTCTATAAACCCGTCTTAATTGGAAGCTGGGGAAAAACATTAATTAACTTTGAAGCCGGAAAGAACTTCGATACGGTTCCGTTGGCTTTGCAGAACGTCATTCCGGGGAACCAGTCGTACAGTCTGGCGCAGAATACGTTTGCACAGCTTAATTATTATGAATTTGTTGCAGACACTTATACAACGCTGCATTTAGAGCATCATTTTAACGGAAAAATCCTTTCTTATATTCCTTTGATCAAGAAATTGAAATTAAGAGAAATTGCCTTCATCAGAGGAGCTTACGGAACATTAAGCGATGCTTCAAAAGCAATTAATGTGGAAGGATTCAAATATTCTGCTCCAAGCGAACACGTTTATTATGAATACGGTTTCGGGATTGAAAATATAGGTTTCGGAAACCTCAGAATTTTCAGGGTAGATTTCAACTGGCGCGGAAATTACCTCAACAGACCGGATATTTCAACTTTCGGAATTAAAGCGGGTTTTCAGGTCGGTTTTTAAAATACAAAACTCCTTCAGCGTGAAGGAGTTTTTTTATTTGTTAAGATTCTTCACCATAACCTTTGCAGCTATTGCAATGCGCTACAATGTAGACAATTTTACACGGCGGTCTCTGCCCTTCCGGAATGCTGCAATACACATCGCATGGTAAACATCCCTGATCCGGAGCAGCTCCTCCCATTACATTTTTAAGATCCTGTCTTTTGATTTTTTTAAAATTTTTCATAGTAATAGATTTTATAAAGTTGACAAAAAGCCCCGACATGAGGCTTGAGTTTCAGATTTAGCAGTCACAAGGCATTACATCAATAACCGAATTAATACAGTGTTGTTTTTGCCATGCTGTCCACGTACACCATTCGTAACACCAATTTGCGGGAATCGGACATCTTTCTCCTCCAGCAATGGCTTTAAGCTGTTTTTTCGTTAGTTTTTTTAGATTTTTCATATTAGTTTGGTTTAATTTGTCGCCTACTCTGTTTGCTTTTCGGCTTACGCAATATATTAATTATTTGACAGTTACCAAATATATAAATATTTCCCGTTAAATTGAATAAATATAAAAACTTTAACTTTTCCTTATTTCAGGGCACAAAAAAAGCCTCAGCAAAATTGCCAAGACTTTTAATTTTTATAAAACGCTGAAATTATGCGTTTGCTTCTACAGATACGAAAGATCTGTTGTTTGCTTTCTTTCTGAAAACTACTTTTCCGTCAACTAATGCGAACAAAGTGTGATCTTTACCGATACCCACGTTTGCACCTGGGTGATGTTGCGTACCTCTTTGTCTAACGATGATGTTACCCGCAATAGCATCTTGACCACCGAAAATCTTTACACCTAATCTTTTAGAGTGAGATTCTCTACCGTTTTTGGAACTACCAACTCCTTTCTTGTGTGCCATTTTATTTTAAGGTTTTTTGGTTTAAAAAATTATTCTGCGCTTTCAGTTGCCTCAGCGTCAGCTTTTTTAGTTGTCTTTTTAGCAGGTTTTTCTGCTTTTTTAGCTCCTTCAAATCCTGTAATACCAGTAATCTGAATTTGAGTTAAAGATTGTCTGTGACCATTTTTCACTTTGTAACCTTTTCTTCTTTTCTTTTTGAAAACGATTACTTTATCAGCTTTTACATGATCCAGGATCTCTGCTTCTACAGTGATTCCGCTTACAGCTGGGGCGCCTACCGTGATTGCTCCGTTTACAGTAAGAAGTACTTTATCAAAAGATACTTTTCCTCCTTTATCTCCTTTTAAACGGTTTACAAACAACTTCTGGTCTTGCTCAACTTTGTATTGAAGCCCTGCTATTTCTACAATTGCAAACATTGTTTATAGATTTTTAGTTATTTCGAGGTGCAAATATAAGAAATATTTTCTAATCTGTTCAAATTCAATTCAATCTTTTTTAAAATAAAATTTTAACTATGTTTTGAATAATTTTTCACAATAAAGTGATATGAATTTCCGTTTAAATTTATATCTTCGTTTTCACCAAAATATTTATATATATGAAAAGAAAAATCCAATTCCCAATTCTTTTGGGAGCCATCGCTGCACTTTCTTTGTCAGCATGTAACGACGACACCATAGAAACGCCTGTACAACCAGAACAACAGGCAGAAAACCTGAAACCGGAACAGCCGAATGCTCTTGAAAAAGTTTGTTATTACGTAGATCAGTACTGGAGTTCTTCATCTGTACTGCTTACTTCGCTGCAGAATTCTACGGATACCAACTTTATGAATTCTCAGATGACAAAAATTGCCAGTATGTGGGGAAGAAGCAACCCGACTTTAAGGTTTGTGAATGATCCTTCAAATTTTAACTCTACCTACAATGCCATTTCGTATTCTACAGGAAAAATTTATTACGGCTATGCCATTTATTATGATGCGAAAGCAAAGGGCGGAGATATTGTAAATGCGATGATTCTTGCTCATGAGTATGGTCACCAGTTACAGTATATTTTCGGACTTCCTACGGTAACAGAATCCACAGCAAGACCCAATGAACTGGAAGCAGACGGCTTTGCAGGATATTACCTTAGAAGACCCAACGGATACAACCAGACGAGTTTTGCACAGATTGCAGCCGCTTATGAATTTGCACAGAGCATCGGAGATTATCAGACCACAAGTCCGGGACACCACGGAACACCTCCGCAGAGAAGATCCGCAGTCCGTTTAGGATTTTTATTAGGACAGTATAACCTTAGTGCAGCAGATTTCGATTACAACTTCTTCTATTATTATCAGGGAGTTTTAAACGGAACCTACAAAATGGCAAAAAACAGCCAGTATCCGGAACTTGATGCTTACATGAAGCAGTATCTCGATGAGCTGAAACAAATTCAGACCGGCGAAATTTCTGCTGAAGAATTTAAAAACTTAAAGTAAATCATCATTTTTGAAATATCTTTCTCGGGAGGCAGGACATTATTCCTGTCTCTTTTTCTTTATCCGGATATTCGTAAAGTTTCTTACTTTTGAAGCATCATACGTAACAAATGAACAGAGACCTCTATATTGATTTCGCAAAAGGACTGGCTACCATTTCCATTATCTTTATCCATACCGCTTTCTGGTCGGGACAGTTTTATATTCAGCCGGAAGTAAGGGTTTTCTCTTTAGTTTTCGATGTTGCACTGTTTTATGCTTTAAGTGGAATTACATCCGGTTCCAATATTGAAAAAACATTGTACAGACTGCTGAAACTGCAGATCACGTATATGATTTTTGTAACCTTCCTCTTCTTTCTGGATTATTTCTTTAAAGTTTTCGGACTCACTTTCTTTTCTCTGGAATGGCTGCAGAATTTTTATTCAACCTTCGGATCGAAGTATGCTACCACAAGTATTTCTACCGCTCCGCAATGGGAAAATTTGGGCAACTGGTATCTTCACCAATACATCAATGCAGATACTTTTCCTGTGGTAATGGGAAGCTTCTGGTATTTAAAAGTCTATTATATTTTAACGGTTTTCGGAGTTTTAATATTAAAATTCTTCCCGAAACATGTTAACTGGTTCATTGGACTCTGTGCCGGATTAACCTTATTATTTAATATTTTTCCGGAAATTTATCCTTCGGGACAGGTAGGATATGTTGCCTTTTACATGACTGTATTCCTAATTGGTAACAGAATGAAAGGCAAGAAAATTCCCGACAGGATGATTCCTGTATTATACGGATTGGTTGCGGTTGCACTGGCAGGACTGTTCGGGTTTTACGGACAGGAAATATTTTACAAAATCAATAAAAATAAATTTCCGCCACAAATCCCGTACATTATCTGGACTTTCTTTTCTTTGGTAACGCTTTTTGTTTTTTATAACCGATTAAAGATCACAAAAGAAAATGTGGTGACCTACATTGGTAAAAACGCGATCTTTTTCTATTTCGCACAAGGGATAAGCTCTTCACTGGTTTACTTTTTAGTCGTTCCAATGAAGGGAAATATGCCTTGGTGGATTTTAATGATTTTAATTTACGGGATCAATATTATTCTGGCATTCATCATTTCAGCCGGCTTGAAAAAAGTTGATGAATGGGGTTGGAAAATATTAGAGTTTTTAAGAAGCAAAACGGCTTCTCATTAATCTCTGTTTCTTCCGCCTCTTGCAATAAGGGCAACAATAACGATTAAAACAACAGCTCCGATAATGATGTACGTCGGATTGGTGTACCATTCTGTTGTTGTGGTGGTTGTTTGTTCAGTAGTTACCGTTCCGCCGCCCGTTGCTGTTTCCTGAGCAAAGCTGAAAGCCGACATGAATAGAATAAGCATTGCTGAAAGTAAAGCACCTGCTTTAGATTTTAAAGTGGTAATAGTTTCCATTGTTTATATTTTTAATTTGGTTTCTTAGTTAAAACAAATTAAATACCAAGATTTTTAAATTATTAAGAAAAATATTTTTTAAACGTTCTGAATATTTAAATAAACTTTAATCGTATCGCAAATTATTTTAATTTTACAGAAAATTTTAAAACATGTTTAAGTTGAAACTTCCTACCGATCCAAGGTGGGCAAATATTGCTGAAGGAAACATCGAAGAAATTTTAACGGATCATGCATGGTGCGAGCAAAAAGCCGCTACCAACGCGATAGGATTAATTACCATGCTTCCTGAATATCCGGAAATTGTAACGGAACTTCTTGCGATTGCGCAGGAAGAGTTGGAGCATTTTCGTCAGGTTCATGAGATTATTAAAAAAAGAGGCTATACTTTCGGGCGCACCCGAAAAGACGATTATGTAAACGAACTGGTGAATTTTATCCAGAAAGGCGGTAACAGAGATGATCTTATTGTCGATAAAATGCTTTTTGCAGCCATGATCGAAGCAAGAAGCTGCGAAAGATTTAAAGTTCTGACTGAAAATATTAAAGATGAAGAGCTTAAAACCTTCTACAGGGAACTGATGATTTCGGAAGCCAACCATTACACCACTTTCATCGGGTTTGCAAGACAGCTCGGAGACGAAGAAAAAGTAAACAAACGCTGGGAAGAATGGCTGGAATATGAAGCCAAAGTCATTCAGTCTTACGGAAAAGGCGAAACCATCCACGGATAAAAAAATATACATTGAAAAAACTGACGTTTGAAAATATTGCCAATTTTTTCCTGAAAAATTTCTTTCAGGGACTCGTGATTATCGGTCCAATCGGACTGACAATCTTTGTGATCTGGTATGTGGTAACGTCTATTGATAATATTATTCCTTCTGTTGCCAAGGAAATTCCGGGGCTGGTTTTTATTTCCACCATTTTAATTACGGCACTTCTTGGGTTTTTAGGAAACAAATTCGTGGTCGGAAAGTTCTTTTTCGATTCTATGGATCGTCTTCTTGAAAAAACTCCCGGTGTAAAGCACATTTATACTCCAACAAAAGATGTAATGTCCTCGTTTGTAGGAGACAAAAAAAAATTCAACGATCCTGTCTGGGTAAAAACCAACGAAAATCCTGAAATATGGAGAATTGGTTTTTTAACACAAAAAGAAATGGCAGACGTTGAAAAACACAATTATGTAGCGGTATACCTCCCCCATTCTTATGCTATTTCGGGATGGGTAATCGTTACCGAAGAAAAAAACATTAAACCCGTTGTAGGGATGACGGCGGCTTCGGCAATGAAATTTGCGGTAAGCGGCGGTGTTGCAGGGTTTCATTCCGATGATAACATTTTCAAGGCTCCGGAATAGTCTATCTTTTTTTACTTAAAAATATCGCAAAAGATATTCTTAAAGATCATTTTCTTTATCTGTTGAATTACAAGATTAAAGAAAACATTATCCTGTTCATTAAAAGAATACATCTGATTTTTAGAATAAAATTTTTTCGCAGATTATTCATTTTTAATGAAAATTTTACAAATTAAAACAAAACTAACAACAATAAAAAAGATGGGCAAAGTTGCAATCATAGGAGCCGGTGTATCCGGTCTGAGTATGGCAAATTATTTGGAAAAAAATAATATCGACTATCATCTCTACGAAAGAAGAACCCCAAATGATCTGAAAGGACACGGATTTATCCTTCCCAAAGAAGGAATTGAACATCTTTCAGCCATTATTGATATTAATGACCTTTATGCGAAAGGAAGTTTTCTGAAAAAATACATCCATTATAACCAAAGCGGAGAAATTCTTTCCGAAAAAGATCTGGATGATGTTTTTGTAGTTTCCAGAAGCGCCCTGATTGAGATTCTTGCCAAAGAAATTCCTTCAGATAAAATTTCTTACAATTCAACTGTGGCACTGAATGGATTTTCGGAGGGAAAAGCAGAAATTACACTGGACGAAAATACTATTCTGGAAGCAGATGTGGTTGTTGCTTCAGACGGATCAAGAAGCCGCATCAGAAGAACTATTTTTCAGGATGAAATCATGAAAGCTGTTCTGGAAAATGAAGTGGTAAACATCATTGAAAACGAAGAACTGGCAGGCAAAATCGAAAGCAATTTTCTGAAATTCCATCATGAAAACGGCGGACTTACTTTTGGCGTTTTAAAACTTTCATCCTCAAAAATCCTTTGGTACTGCCAGTTTGATATCACCAAACATTTCATCAACGAAGATTACACTCCGGATTGCATCAAGCAGTTTATGTTGGATAATTTTGGCAACTGGAATCCTCTGATTTCATCCATTATCGAAGGTTCTGGCTATGAAAACGCACATATCTGGAGAGTTTACGAGCTGGAAAAATTAAATCCTTTTTATCATCAGAATGTTGTTTTCATCGGCGATGCAGCACATCCGCTGATTCCTTTTACAAGTCAGGGAGTTACCTCAGCGTTGAAAGACTCTTTCACTTTAACCCAACTTTTAGCTGAAGGAAATGATCTTCAGGAAACCTTCAGCAAATACGAAGAAGACCGGAAATCTGAAATCGAAATCCACATCAAAAACGGAAGAGCCCTGCTGGAACAATTCCTTTTACCTCTGAACGAACAGCCTAAAAACACTTTACCAATTTCATACAAATAAAATGTTTACAAACAACGATATCAATTTTGAAGCACTGAAAAGAAAAGCCTACAACGGAAGATGGGCAACCCTGGAAGAAGGAATTATCCCTTTAACAGCGGCAGATCCGGACTTCAGAATGTCTAAAGAAATAGAAAACGGAATCATAGAATACATTAAGGACGGCTATTTAAGCTATGGTCCTTTCTCCGGACTTCCTGAGTTCAAAAAAAGTGTTGCAGAGCATTTTAATACGGGTAAAAAAGGCCACTTTACGCCAGAAAATGTGCTGGCTGTAAACAGTGCCGCGATGGGAATGTATATGGTTGCCAAATATGTACTGAATCCCGGAGATGAAGCTATTATTTTCGATCCGGTAGATTTCCTTTTCAAAAAGACAGTGGATTCGGTTGGCGGAAACATTAAATTGTGCGCGGTAGATTCCAAAACCGGAGATATCGACTTTGAAATGTTGGTCTCTTTAATTTCTCCGAAAACAAAACTCATCAGCATCTGTAATCCTCACAATCCAGTCGGAAGAATATATTCCAGAGAAATTTTACAGAAGATTGCAGACATTGCGGCAGCTCATGATCTTTGGGTGATGAGCGATGAAATCTGGAGCGATATTGTGTATGATAAAAAAGAATTCAACACCTACTCTTCTGTTTCCGAGAATGCTAAAAAGAAAAGTTTTACCGTTTTCGGATTTTCAAAATCATTCGGAATTGCAGGATTGAGAATTGGTGCGGTTTTATGTAACGATCAGGAATTAATGCATGATTTCACAGAAAAATCGATGTTCAATTCTACCATTGAAGGCGTTTCTACATTATCGCAGATTGCAGCAAGCGTTGCCATTGATAAAGCAAAACCGTGGTTTAATGATTTTCTTACGCATTTACAGCACAACAGAGATTTAGCCCATAGTATGCTGAGTAATTCGGGCGTTTTAATTCCTAATCTTCCCGAAGCCACTTTTGTTATTTTTCCTAAAATCAACAACGGTATGTCGAGTGACGAATTTGCACAACACGTTTTAAAAGAAGGAAAAGTAGCGATTGTTCCCGGCTCGGAACGATGGTTCGGAAAAGGCGCTGAAGGACACGTAAGAATATGTTTTTCAACCTCACAGGAAATCCTCACCGAAGGACTGAACAGAATAATCAATAGTTTTTAAAAAATACAGAAGCGGATTCAATAAAACTTGAATCCGTTTTTTTTCAAATATATCTTACCCTAATTTCAGACTTAACTGCTTTTGCGATTTAATTAAAAAGGCTAAAACTTTTTCCCGAAAACTTTTTTTCTTTATTTAAAATACCATTCATTTTTTCCATGATATCATAATTTTTATTTAATTTAAATACATTTATCAAACAAAACCATATTTTATTAATGATTTAAAAACAAAAATTAATATTTTTGATATAATTGCTAATTTAAATCTAATACAATATGAAAATTAAATACATAAGTGCCTTTTTTCTTGGAGCATCTTCCGTTCTGTATTCTCAACAGATTAATGACACCATATCAAAAGAAGGAAAAATTGATGAGGTTGCCATTACGGGAAGCCGGAATAAAAAAAGAACAGTTGTAGACACTCCGGTTCCGATTGACATCATCGACATTAAGCAGGTAAGCCAGTCAACAGGGCAGATTGAAGTTAACCAGCTTTTACAGTTTTCAGCGCCTTCATTCAATTCCAATAAACAATCCGGGTCAGACGGAGCGGATGCAGTAGATCCTGCAACATTAAGAGGACTTGGTCCCGATCAGACTTTGCTTTTGCTCAACGGAAAAAGATACCATCAGTCTTCATTAATCAATCTTTTTGGTACAAAAGGCCGTGGAAATACAGGATCGGATATGAATACGATTCCTGTAGGTGCGATAAAGAGAATTGAAGTTCTTCGTGACGGAGCATCGGCGCAATATGGTTCGGATGCGATTGCAGGAGTAATCAACGTTATTTTAAATGACCGTAATCATGGTTTTGAAGGCAATGCTTTTTATGGAGTGAATCTTTTTAAAAGTCCGGGAGATAAAGATGTGGTTTCTGACCGGAAAATAGACGGAAATACTTTTGATTTCTATGGAAACTACGGAACAAAAATAGGCTCTAAAGGCGGGTTCGGAAATTTTACGGCAGAATTTGTCAATAAAGAATATGCCATCCGTAATGCCAATCCTGAAAAATATGATGCTCCGAGACAAAGATTCGGGGATGCAAAATCACAGAATTTTTATTTTTTCGGAAATATTGAGATTCCAATATCCGATAATTTAAAATTTTATTCCAGACAGGGCTTTTCGCACAGAAATACAGACGCTTATGCATGGACAAGAAGCGCGGATGCAGACGGTAATATTCCGCAGGTTTATCCTAATGGTTTTAATCCCGTTCAGGATACAAGCATTTCAGATTTTACTTTTGATAATGGTTTAAAATTTAAAGTAGCTGACTGGGAAGTGGATGCGTATAATGCGTTTGGAAGCAACAGATTTACCTATCAGATCGATCATACCATCAATGCGACATTAGGCGTAAAATCACCTACGAGTTTTGATGCGGGAGGACATTCTCTGCTGCAGAATACAACAGGTTTTAATGCAACCCGACAGTTTTCGGTTCTGGAAGGGCTGAATGTGGCATTCGGTTCAGAATTCAGATACGAAAAATTCAATATTATCAAAGGTGAAGAAGCTTCTTACGCGATGTATGATGTGAATGGAAATGTCGTGACGGCAAATACTCCCTCAACATTATTGGTAATCAATCCTTTAAGCGGAGATGTAAGACCGGGTGGTTCTCAGGGTTTTCCCGGATATTCTCAGGAAATTAACAAGTCCAGAAATAATTTTGCAGCGTATGTAGATACTGAACTCGATATTACCAAAAACTGGATGGTAAGCGTTGCCGGAAGATTCGAAAATTATAATGATTTTGGAAGCACTTTGAACGGAAAACTGGCAACACGATACAAAATAACACCACAGTTTGCATTCCGAGGATCTTTTTCTACAGGCTTCAGAGCACCGTCTCTGGCTCAGAAATATTACAGTCTGCAGTTTACTAATTTTCAGGGAGGAAGTCTTGTAACCATTCAACTGGCATCTAATGACAGTAATCTGGCGAAAGCAGTCGGAATTCCGCAGCTCAAACAGGAGACTTCTGTGAATGGAAGTGCAGGATTTACCTTTAACACCGGAAAATTTACAGCAACAGTTGACGGCTACTACATCAAGGTAAAAGACAGAATTGTTTTAACAGGAAATTTCTCGCAGGATGATGATGCGATTGGGAATATTTTAATTGAAAACCGTATCGATCAGGCTCAGTTTTTCACCAATGCAATAGACACGAGAACTAAAGGGGTTGATGTGATTTTAAGTTTTAACGAAAATATCGGAAAAGGAAAACTGACCGCAACATTAGCCGGAAACTACAATGAAATGGAGATCACAAAGGTGAATACTTCCGACAGGCTGAAAGGAAAGGAAGACATTTATCTCAGCCCTAGGGAAAGAGCTTTTATTTTAGCTTCTGCACCAAAAACGAAGATCAATTTAAACCTGAATTATAAGATCAGTAAATTCAATGCTAATTTACAGTTGGTAAGATTTGATAAAGTGACTCTGGTAGGCTACAACGGACCGGATGATTACCAAATATACAATCCAAAAGTAACTGCGGATCTTTCTTTCGGCTACGAATTTTCAAAAAATATTAATCTGACGATCGGAAGCAAAAATCTCTTCAACCGATATCCTACATTGCAAAAAGAGGCGGCTTCAGCCGGAAATACAGAATCGGGAGGTATTTTTGATCCTGTACAGATGGGATTTGCAGGAAGACAGGTTTTTGCAAGATTTAATTTTAAATTTTAATCTGCATAATAAACGCATTAAACTTTTATTTAACCACTGTTGACAAAAGGCTTCTGAATTCAGGAGCTTTTATTTTTTACAGAAAACCAATCTTTTGATTCTTAAAATTTTAACTATTAATTTGGTAATTTTCGCTATACCAATGCACTCTAGTATTAAAACAATTGATAAAACTTATTTAAACTATTTCACAATTAACCACCAAAGGCACAAAAGAAAATGTTAAAGTAAATTTCTATAATAACCAAAACGCTCAAAAGGAATAAAAATCAAAGATTTTTAAAAACTATTGTAATCTTTTTGATTTATAACTGTTGACTTTAAATAGAAGTTTAGTTCATCTTTTGTGACTTTTGCGGTTAAACAAAAACCTTAATAACCTTATATTCAATAATTTAAAATAATTAAAGAACTTTAAATCAAAAAATTATATTACAAAATTGGTTTGTTTAAATTTTTATTCTACATTTGTAGAAACAAATAACAACTCGTAGAATATGAAAGAAATAAAACTCACCGATTCTGAGAAAGATCTCATGGAAATTCTTTGGGAAAAAGAAAAAGTTTTCATGAAGGACATTTTAGAATCCTACCCTGAACCCAAACCTGCCACAACCACTATTGCTACCCTTCTGAAAAGAATGCAGAACAAAGATTTTGTTGGCTACAAATTGTATGGAAATTCCCGCGAATATTATCCAAAGATCGCGAAAGGAGACTATTTCAAAGAAGAAATGTCTTCCATGATTGACCGTTTTTTCAACAGTTCCGTAACGCAGTTTGCATCGTTTTTTACGTCCAATGCAAAGCTTTCCCAAAAACAACTGAAAGAACTCCGTGAAATTATCGACCAGCAAATCGACGAAAAATGATGATTGTTTTAAAAATAATTCTGTGTTCTTCCTTGCTTTTGACCGTATATTATGTGTTTTTGCAGAAGGAGAAAATGTATGGCTTCAATAGGTTTTACCTTTTGTTTTCTCTTGTATTTTCTTACACCGTTCCGTTCATTTCCATTCAATCGGAAGCTCAAAAACCTCTTAATCGTTTGCAGAAAACGATTGAAGTAACACAGCAGGTTATGGACATTACGCCGAAACAGGAAAGTTTTAACTGGATGAATCTGATTTGGATTTTGTACGGAATCGTAACATTGATTTTCCTGACAAGAACTATTATTTCATATTTAAAAATTAAAAATCTGAAGGGTGAAAAAATGATCTATCAGAATCAAAATATCATCATCACAAATGAACCTATTTCGCCTTTCAGCTTCTGGAATACAATTTATTTAGGAAAAAACTATCTGATTGACAACAAAATAGATTCCAGAATATTTCTTCACGAAAAGAGTCATCTGGAACAGAAACACAGCATTGATATTATTATTGTTGAAATCATAAAGGCTTTTACGTGGTTCAATCCGTCTGTGTATTTCTACAAAAAAGCAATGATTACCAATCATGAATTTCTGGCGGACGAATCTGTCTTAAAAAATGATTTTACCATAAAAGACTATCAGAATTTAATTCTGGAAGAAATTATTTCAAGCCAAAACTATAACCTTACGCATACATTCAATTTCAAAAACACCAAAAAACGATTTATTATGATGAACACCAAAAAATCTAAGCTGGCAGACTTAAAAAAAGTAATCAGCATTCCTGTTTTAATGATTGCTTTCGGACTGTTTGTGCAGAGAACCTATGCAACTCCAATCGAAAAGATGATCGAAAAAACACAGGAAACAATATCAGAACCAGTGAAAGATCAGATCATTGAAAATAATGAAGAAAATAGTAATGTTTTCAAAAATGATGCTTTACATAACGAAACTGAGAACGTTGCAGAACTTTTAAAAAAAGCAAATACTGAAAAAGAAGTTCAGGATACCATCCGACCAAAAGAGGGTAAAAACACAATAGTAAAGCAGGAAACTTCACAAAGTACAACAAATGAAACGGTAAAAGAAGAGCCCACACTGCTTCCTCAATATCCGGGAGGGATTAATGAATTAAGGAATAATATTTCAAAATCTTTTGACGGAAATAAAGTTCTTGTAAGCAAAGAAACGTACAGAACTGAAATCAACTACACTGTTCTGGAAGACGGAAATATTGCGGATATAAAAGCATCAGGAAGCAATGAAGCATTTAATACAGAAGCAATAAATTCTTTCAAAAAAGCCAATGAAAACATCGTTTGGAAACCCGCTGAAAAAGACGGAAAACAAGTTCGTTACAGAATGAGAATTCCACTAACGATGTCTTTTCAAAATTAGGATCGATTTTTTTAAAATAAAACAGCATTCAGATTGGGTGCTGTTTTTGTTTTACATATAAAATCTGTTTGAACTTTTATTTAAAGCTGAATCTGTGGTATGAAATAGTTCCCGATGTCAAATATTTCTTTCGTATTTTTGTTAGGATAACATCACAATTTTTATGAATTTTAAACTTCAATCAGAATATAAACCTACAGGAGATCAGCCACAAGCGATAGAAAAGCTCACCGAAGGAATCGAAATCGGGGAAAAATACCAAACGCTTCTGGGAGTTACCGGATCCGGAAAAACATTTACCGTTGCCAATGTGGTGCAGAATGTACAGAAACCGACTTTGGTTTTAGCTCATAACAAAACTTTGGCGGCACAGCTTTTCATGGAGTTTAAAGAATTCTTTCCTGAAAATGCCGTTGAATATTTTGTAAGTTACTACGATTATTATCAGCCGGAAGCTTACATTGCCACAACCGGAACTTACATCGAAAAAGACCTGAGTATCAACGAAGAAGTTGAAAAACTAAGACTTTCCGCAACTGCGAGTTTACTTTCCGGAAGACGGGACGTTCTGATTGTTGCTTCCGTATCATGTATTTATGGTATCGGAAATCCGACAGAATTTCACAAATCTTTAATTTCCATTGCGATTGAGGAAAAAGTGACCAGAACCGCACTTCTCCACTCGTTAGTTAATGCACTATATTCCAGAACATTAAACGAGTTCCAAAGAGGTACATTCCGTGTAAAGGGAGATGTGATTGATGTTTTCCCGGCTTATGCGGATAACGCAATCAGAATTCAGTTTTTCGGGGATGAGATTGAAAAAATCCAGAGTTTTGATCCGGTTTCGGGAAATGTGACGGGAGCTTTTGAACAGATTCAGATTTATCCTGCCAATCTTTTTGTAACATCAAAAGAGACCTTGAACGGCGCAATCCGTGATATTCAGGATGATCTGGTAAAGCAGGTTGATTTTTTCAATTCTATTGAAAAACCACTGGAAGCCAAAAGATTACAGGAAAGAACCGAACTCGATTTGGAGATGATTAAAGAGCTAGGTTACTGTTCCGGAATTGAAAATTATTCGAGGTATCTCGACGGAAGATTGCCGGGAACAAGACCTTTCTGTTTATTGGATTATTTCCCTAAAGATTATTTGATGGTGATTGACGAGAGCCACGTTACGGTTCCGCAGGTTCATGCGATGTACGGAGGCGACCGTAGCCGCAAAGAAGCTTTGGTGGAATACGGATTCAGGCTTCCTGCCGCAATGGATAACCGTCCTTTGAAATTTGAAGAATTTGAAGCGATTCAGAATCAGGTTATTTATGTTTCCGCAACTCCGGCAGATTATGAACTGGAAAAAACAGGCGGTGCCTATATTGAGCAGATTATTCGTCCGACCGGACTTTTAGACCCTATTATTGAAATTCGTCCTACCCAGAATCAGATTGATGATTTAATGGAAGAAATCCAGAAAAGAGCGGATCTTGATGAAAGGGTTCTGGTAACGACGTTAACCAAGAAAATGGCGGAAGAATTAACAAAGTATTTCACCAAATTCGGGATCAGAACACGGTACATCCATTCCGATGTAGAAACTTTGGAACGTATCCAGATTATGCAGGATCTGCGTGTCGGACTTTTTGATGTTTTAATCGGGGTAAATCTTTTGCGAGAAGGTCTGGATTTACCGGAAGTATCTTTAGTAGCGATTCTGGATGCGGATAAAGAAGGGATGTTGAGAAGCCGAAGATCGATGATCCAAACCGTTGGTCGTGCCGCGAGAAACCTTAACGGAAGAGCCATTATGTATGCCGATAAGATCACAAAATCGATGCAGGCAACGCTTGATGAGACTGAATACCGACGTGCAAAACAAATGCAGTACAACGAAGAACACGGCAAAGTTCCGGTAGCTTTAAATAAGAAGATTTCTGAAAGCCTCGTGGGAAGAAGCAAAGATTTTCCGGATGAAAAATATACCCAAAAAGAAATTTTACAGAAAGTTGCTGAAGCCAAAGCAAGCTACACTTCTGAAGACATGGAAAAAGTAATCGCGCAAAAACAGAAGGAAATGGAAGCTGCTGCGAAAAATCTTGATTTTATTAAAGCCGCGAAATTAAGGGATGAAATTGCAGCTTTGAAGGAGTAATAAAGGATAATAAAAGTTTCGGTGGGATCTTCGATGCCGCCGGAACATTTTGCTAAAAATTATATGTTTTTTTTTTAGGCTTTTCAAAATTCATACTTTCTCCCCCCATTTGAGTGAGGCAAACCATTAAACCGTTTAATTTTATTTCGTAAACTGTTGATAACTGCATTCCCAGTTTTCCTTTGGGCATTCCTGTCCTGGCAAACCATTCCAGATAGCTTATCGGCAGATCCGCGAGAACCGTTCCTTGGTATTTCCCGAAAGGCATTTTTACGACACAGATCTCTTTTAAAATTTCAGGGTTTATTCCGTCTTCCATTTTATACCATTAAATCGATTTTATCCTCCAGAGCATTGTCATTTCCCGGAAGCTTAAGTTCAGGAGTATCATCATCCGAAAACTCGTTTCTGTATACCTGAATCAGAAGCAAAGTTAATGAAATTAAAATAGGACCGAAAACCAACCCCATAAAACCGAATAAATTCATTCCCATAATAATCCCGAAAACCGTATTTAAAGGATGAATGTCTTCCAGTTTTTTGAGCAGGGTAAAACGGAGTACATTATCCGTTAATCCTACCACAATAAGACAATAAGCAGCCAATCCCAGTCCCGCTCCGGTGTTTCCCTCTGCAATCATATAAACGCAGACAGGAACATAAACAATTGCCGCTCCCACAACAGGAATCATAGAAGCTGCCGCCGTTAATGCAAAAAGCAAAACCGCACTTGGCGCACCAAAAATAAAGTATCCTACTAAAGCAACAACTCCCTGTCCGAGAGCAACAACGGGAATTCCGATCGCATTTGCCATAATCAGCTTTCTCATTTTCTCTCCGATCATAGATACATTGGATCTTTTCAGAGGAGCCGAAGTGGATAGAATTCTTTCGAATAAACGAGGTTTTGCCAACATAAAATAAAGAATAAAATACACCGACATAACAACCGTCATTGTATTAAAAGTTCCGCTGAGGGCTTTCGTAGAAAACTGTCCTACACCGCTTTTCAGCTTATCCATATTTTCTTTGCTTAAGATATCAAACCCTACTTTATCGAAAATATAAGTATGAATTTTTTCCAGAAATACATTAAACTTATCCATGTAAGCCTGCGCATTTCCTAATTTTTCAATCAAAAGATCTCCTATAAAATAAATCGGGAGAATGAGAATAACCAGACTCGCAAACATCAGCGTTAATGAGGCAAGCCACGGTTTCCACTTTTTTTCTTCCTGCAGATAAAAATTATATCTCCTGCACACCACATATATGGTGATTGCTCCCAATACAGAAGGGATAAAAAGCGCAAGATTATAACAGATTAATGCCGCCAATATCAAAATAATTGCCAGCAGAAACACCTGCTTTATTTTGACGCTGCTTATTTGTTCATTTTTATTCATTAGTTGTTTATTATTTGTCTTGGTTTTCCTAAATGGGCACAGTAAGTAGAATACATTACGATCATGATAAACGGAAAAGTAGCTATGATGCCTATACAGCAAAGAACAATTCCGCTTATACTAATTAATCCGCCCAACAGACCTGCACCTAAAAACGTACCGTAATTTTCTTTTGCGATGTTAAAAGTCTTGCTGATTGCATCTATTGCATTTGCATTCTCAAACAAAAGGATAGGATAACCTAAAAGAAAAAGTGGATAAACAAACAAGAACGGGATCCCGCACAGTGCTGCGGAAATACCAAAAATAATGGTAGTGCATAAGCAGTACAGAAGGATATTTCCTAAATTTTGACGATACCCGATAAATAGATCAGAAAATTCTATTGTATTTTTAGTATTAAACTTATTGGCAATATAAATTAATCCTACGTAAATAGGAGAAAACAGAATGCCAAAAACACTCGAAACAGAATAATACAAAGAAGCTCCCGGTCGGGTCAAATAATTATATTGAGAAAAATCGCCATCCTCAATATCTTTAAAACCGCTAAAGCCTTCCCAGGAATTATAACCTGTAACAGACTGTAATACAAAATCGCCAATTACATAAACGATCATTGCAGCAATCGCATAAAGAAAAATTCCTTTATAGATTTCGAAAGCATGAGAAATAATAGATCCTGTATTCCTTTCCGGAACAGAACCCTGCTGATCAAATTCATCAAATTCTGACATGGTGTGATTTTTTAATGTTGTTACTACCAAATTAATCTTTTTTTGGCAGAAATAATATTAAAATCACTCCAAATTTATTCCTTTTCGGAGAAAATGGTTTTGTAAAGCGAATAAATCATCGCATTCCAGAAAGGAAATGTAAATAAACCTCCTACAAAAAACAGGGCAAATCCTATGTATTTAAAAATTACTGCAACCATCACACACACAAATATTTCCAGAAAATACATCTTCAGTGCTTTAAAATTTAAAGAAATCGATTCGAAGATGGTTCGGTTCATGAAAAACATCATCGGTGCTACAAAAACCGTAATACAAACCCAGATAACAGGCAAAATTAAGGTATTGAAGATCATGGCATAGATCAAAAACCAAAACAGACCGTACGAAATATATCTGAAAAAATTCGTTCCGTTGTAACCCGCCAGTAAATCACTGATCTCAATTTTTTCTTTTAAATCAATCTTTCTGAAAATCTGAAAAAATCCAAGATTTAAAGGGTAAAGGAAAACCAGTGTTCCCAGTAAAGCATAGCTGAAATATCTAGAATTATCCGTTTGTCCAAGTTCCGCCGCTTTTGCCAGATAAGCATCCATCCCGTTTTGATAGGCTTCGATAAGTTGCTGTTGCTGCTCCAATACTCCGAATTTTTCTGCAAAGAAAAACATTGAGGTGAAAAATATGGCAAAGTAAAGCACCGAAAACATCAGCTGAAAAATCAGCGTCTTATTCCAGTAGAAAAATGCCTGCTTCAGTATAAAATCTAATCCCGGTTTCTGTGGATATTTGTTTTCCATTAAAAAAATTTTGTGCAAAAGTAAACATCAATAATTACTTTTGCGGAATGTTTTCGGCGAATCATCAAAAATTTATAGAAATGGATAAACTTTCAGTACAGAAAGTTCCCTACTTTTTTATCATTGATTTTCTTACGGAGAATGTTGAAATCTTTAAAGAAGATGAAATTGAAAATTCGGGCTTATTAATTGATTTTCAAAACTTTTCAACCGTACAAACAGAGCCTCATTTAAACAAAAAATTAGAATGGATTTCTTATCCTGAAACTTTGGAAAGCTTTAAAACAGGGTTTGATAAAGTTCAGAAAAATATTCGCTTCGGAAATTCTTATCTGGTAAATTATACCCGAAAAACTAAAATTGAGACGAATTTAACACTAAAAGAAATATTTTATCATTCTTCGGCGAAATATAAAGTTTTTTATAAAGATTTTTTCGTATTTTTTTCTCCTGAAACTTTTGTAAAGATCAACGACGGAAAAATTTTTACCTATCCCATGAAAGGCACTATTGACGCCTCTCTGGATAATGCAGCGGAAATTCTTAAAAATGATAAAAAAGAGAAAGCCGAGCATTACACAGTGGTAGATTTGCTCCGAAACGATCTGAGCATGGTGGCAGATGATGTGAAAGTTGACAAATTTCAATACATCGATTTCATCAAAACAAAGCAAAAAGATTTATATGCCATGAGTTCCGAAATTTCAGGAAACATAAAACCTGAATTTAATGGAAAACTGGGAAGCATCATGAAAAAACTGCTTCCTGCAGGTTCTATTTTGGGAGCTCCGAAACCTAAAACACTGGAAATTATTCTGGATGCAGAAGGTTATGAAAGAGGATATTATACAGGAGTTTGCGGTTGGTTTGACGGAAAAAATGTCGACAGTTGTGTGATGATCCGTTTTATTGAAAAAGAAGGAGAAGAGCTTTTCTTTAAAAGCGGGGGCGGAATTACACACATGAGCAGGTTAGAAGACGAATATCAGGAAATGAAAAACAAAATCTATGTCCCAATTCATTGAAAGCATTAAAGTAGAAGATCAGGAAATTTTTTTATTGGAATTTCATCAAAAGCGTGTAGACCAGACTTTCGCCCATTTTGGAAAGGAAGGTACTATAGATATTGCCAAGATTTATAAACATCTTGAGCATGATGAGGACGGACTTTTCAAGCTGAGAATCGTGTATGATCTCGATAAGAAAATCCGCACTCAGATGATTCCTTATGCGATTCCTGAAATTGACGATTTTCAGTTGGTTGAAAACAACAGCTACGATTATTCTTTTAAATTTGAAGACCGGAAACAGCTCGAAAAAATGAAGATGAAATCCAAAGCCGAAGAAATCATCATCGTTAAAAACAATCACATTACAGACACTTCCTACTCCAACCTTTTATTTTTAAAAGGAAAAGACTGGTTTACTCCTTCAACGTACCTTCTGAATGGTGTACAGAGACAAAATCTTTTAAAACACAAAAAAGTAAAAGAAGCCGAGATCACTTTACAGAACATCAAGCAATTCTCTCATTTCCAAATCATTAACGCGATGAACGATTTTGACGAAAATTTCATTTATCCTTTGGACAGGATTATCAATTTACCCGGAAATGAAGAATATTTAGATCTTTAATTTTCTTTCAGAAAGTTAAAATACGATTTTTGTATATCTGCATTATGCAAAGCCTGCGTATTGATTTCCAATATTTTAGGCTGAACATCCGGTTTAAAGAAATTTTCAAGAACACGGTCTAAAGTTACCTCTTCATCTACTCTTGTGTAGGAGAATCCGAAATGTTTGGCTAAATACTCGGCATTTTTATGATGTTTTGTAGCGATAAATTCGTCTAACGTATTCGGATTGGCATTTCCCGGTCCCGGAATAATTTTGAAGATATTTCCTTCGCCGTTATTAAAAATCATGATTCTTACAAACGGAGGAATGTACTGATTCCAAAGTCCGTTAATGTCATAGAAAAAACTTAAATCTCCGGTAATCAACAAAGTAGGATTAGAATTTTTGATTGCAAATCCCATTGCTGTAGAAGTGGAACCATCGATTCCGCTCGTTCCTCTGTTGCAGTAAATTCTTCTCTTGCCGTAATCGAAAAGCTGTGCATAGCGTATTGCAGAACTGTTGCTGAAATGAATATTGTAATTTTCAGGAACAATCTGTGCTGTTTTATTGAAAAAATAAAAATCTGAAAAATCAACGGAATTTAAGAACTTTTCATGCTTTGCATCTTTTTTATCTCTTAAAACATCCCAAAGGTTAAAATAAGGTTTAGGCTCGAGATTAACGAATTTCAATAATTTAGAAAAGAAAATTTCCGGCTTTACCTCAATTTTTTCAGTCAGAGCAAAATAGGTATCGGGTTGCCAGACAGGATCAAGATGCCAATGCTGTTTGGGTTTAGCTTTTCTTAAAAACTGTTTCACCTTTTTGGAAACAACATTCTGTCCCACTGTAATCAGCAAATCTGGCGCATATATTTTAAAATCTTCTTCCGTGAAATTGAAAACGTACCGGTCTATATGCCTGAAAAATTTTTCGTGGTATAAATTTGAATTCGCTTCACTCAACACCACAACCGTATGATTTTTAACCAACTGTGTTAACTGATTCTCCAATTCCGGACTGTGATCTTTGGTTCCCACAAGAATCATGATTCTTTGCGAAGTATTCCAGTCTGCCACAAGGTTAGAAGGAATTTCGTATTCTTTTTGTTTGATTGTTCTTTCAACCGTCGGGAAAGTCGGCAATTCAGAAATCAGTTCATACAAAGGTTCTTCGAGAGGAATATTGATGTGAACCGGACCTTGTTTTTCAATACAAAGTTCAATGGCTTTTTTAATGATATCAAAATTAATGTCTTCCGCATTTTCTTTTCCGTCTTCCAAAAGCTGAAAATCTCCGTAAGAATGCTGATGAAAAAGATTATTCTGCCGGATCGTCTGTCCGTCGAAAATATCCACATAATCCGTTGGCCTGTCAGCAGTTAACACCAAAAGCGGAATATTGGAATAAAAAGCTTCCGTGATCGCCGGATAATAATTTACGGAGGCTGAACCGCTTGTACAGGTAACTGCAACCGGTTTTTTCTCGCTCATCGCCATTCCCATTCCTACAAAAGCCGCACTTCTTTCGTCCACAATACTGTAACAGTTGAAACTGTCGATCTCTGAAAAATGAATCGCCAAAGGTGCATTTCTGGATCCCGGGGAAACAATGATATCTGAAATTCCGTATTGCTGAAGAAGGTGTGCAAGTATCTGAATACTTCTTTTGGAAGAATATTTTTTCATAATACAAATTTAATTTATAAATGCGTAACACGAAATAGTTTTTAATTTAAAAATCTGTAATTTAGCAGTTCGTAAATTTCTAAAAATGGATAAAATACCTAGTGTAGACCTGCGTGATTTCCTTTCGGGCGACCCGGAACGCAAACAGAAATTTGTAAATGAAATCGGAAAAGCTTATGAAGAAATTGGTTTTGTAGCCTTAAAAGGCCATTTTCTTGATGACAAATTGGTGGATGAACTGTATGGAGAGGTAAAAAACTTTTTTGAATTGCCAACGGAAACAAAACAGAAGTATGAGATTCCGGGAATTGGCGGACAGAGAGGCTATGTAGGATTCGGTAAGGAGACTGCAAAAGGCTTCAAAAAAGGAGACCTGAAAGAGTTTTGGCATTTCGGACAATATGTGTCTGATGATTCCCAATACAAAAGCGAGTATCCTGATAATGTAATCGTTGAAGAACTTCCAAAATTCAACGAAGTAGGGAAAGAAGCTTTCCAAATGTTGGAAAAAACAGGACAGTATGTTCTGAGAGCTTTAGCGCTTTATCTTGGTCTTGATGAATTTTATTTTGATGATAAAATTGCAGAAGGAAACTCTATTTTAAGACCAATTCACTATCCGCCTATTACGGAAGAGCCGAACGACGCAGTAAGAGCTGCAGCTCATGGAGACATTAATCTGATAACTCTTTTAATGGGTTCTCAGGGGAAAGGTCTTCAGGTTCAGAATCATAAGGGAGAATGGATCGATGCGATTGCAGAACCGGACGAACTGATGATTAACGTTGGAGATATGCTTTCGAGACATACCAACAACAAACTGAAGTCTACGATTCACAGAGTGGTAAATCCGCCAAGAGAATTGTGGGGAACTTCAAGATATTCAATTCCTTTCTTTATGCATCCCGTGAGTTCAATGTCACTGAATGCTTTGGAAAACTGTGTAGACGAAAACAATCCTAAACTGTATGAAGATACAACAGCAGGAGAATTTTTACACGAAAGATTAATTGAATTAGGATTAATTAAAAAATAAATACAGACCGGGTAATTTGGAGGTCACTGAAAAACTAAATTTTTATTAACCAATAAAAAAGGAGTGTAAAACGTATAGTTTTACGCTCCTTCTTTGTATATTAACACTGCATTTAAGA